>NZ_JAGEKI010000009.1:0-247981 GCF_049887815.1 Pseudomonas sp. NFXW11
TGTCAAGTGATTATTTTCAGAAGTTTTCGAGGATTTTCTCAACAACTTCAACCACTTGCGCTTTCGATCTCTCGTTAGCGGGAGGCGAATTCTACAGCGTTACACGCTGCTGTCAACACCTCTTTTTTAACCGCTTTCGACCGAGAGGATCGAATCGTTAATAAGGCGAAAACGCACCGCCTTACTCACTGCTTCCGACTTCGATGAACTGAAGCTTAAGCGCTGCTGAAACTGATTAACTCGTTGAATTTCAAGGAGTTTTCCGTTTCGACTGCGCCGGAAGTGGGGCGAATTATAGAGAGATATAATCAGCCGTCAACCGTTATTTTCAATTTTCTATCAAAAGACATGCAACACCCAAAAAAGGTGCTCCGCAGGCTCCCACGAAAACCCAAACCGCACTTCTATTTAGAAGAGAAACCCTACAGCACCCCCAATTGCTTCAGAACCGCCAGCGCCTCGCCCTGCAACCCCAGCACCCTCTGCAGTACCTGCTCCGTATGCTCCCCTAATAGAGGAGGGGCATACCGGTACTCAACAGGCGTCTCAGAGAGACGAATCGGACTCGCCACCTGCGGCACCCTTCCCGCCAATGCATGAGGCAGCTCCACCGCCAAGCCACGAGACACAACCTGCGGATCGGCAAACACCTGGGCCAGATCATTGATCGGACCACAAGGCACCCCGGCCTGCTCCAGCTGACTCACCCATTCAGCAGTGGTCTTGAACACCGTCGCCTGGCGAATCAACGGAATCAGCTCCGCCCGATTGGCCACCCGCAGCTTATTAGTAATAAACCGCGGATCATCTGCCCACTGCGGTTGACCCGCCACTTCGGCAAACTTGCGGAACTGCCCGTCATTACCCACGGTGAGAATGAAGTCACCATCTGCCGTCGGAAAATCCTGATAAGGCACTATATTCGGGTGCGCATTACCCAAACGCTTGGGCGCCACACCTGTGGTCAGGTAATTCATTGCCTGATTCGCCAGACAAGCGACCTGCACATCCAGCAGCGCCATATCTATATGCTGCCCGCCACCACCCTGATCGCGGTGAGCCAGGGCCGCCAGAATCGCCACCGTCGAATAAAGCCCAGTGAGGATATCGGTCAAGGCCACACCGACCTTCACCGGCCCAGCCCCCTCATCACCCTCAGGACGTCCAGTCAGGCTCATCAGCCCGCCCAAGCCCTGGATCATGAAGTCATAGCCAGCGCGCTTGGCATAAGGCCCGGTCTGGCCGAACCCGGTGATCGAGCAATAGATCAGGTGGGGATTGCTCGCTTTGAGCGACGGGTAATCCAGCCCGTAAGCCGCCAAGCCGCCCACCTTGAAGTTCTCGATGACGATATCCGACTTGGCCGCCAGCTCACGCACCAGCTGCTGCCCCTCAGGGCGAGTGAAATCGATAGTCACCGACTGCTTGTTACGGTTGGCCGACAAGTAATAGGCAGCCTCCGTGGTGTTCTCGCCATAAGCGTCCTTGAGGAAGGGCGGCCCCCAGGCACGGGTATCGTCACCATTGCCGGGACGCTCGACCTTGATGACCTCGGCCCCCAGGTCCGCGAGAATCTGCCCGGACCAAGGTCCCGCCAGTACTCGCGACAAATCCAGTACCCGCAGATGCGACAACGCGCCCATGGCCGCTCTCCTATTAATAGAACGCCTGGATGCCGGTTTGCGCGCGCCCGAGAATCAGCGCATGCACGTCATGGGTCCCCTCATAGGTATTGACCACTTCCAGGTTCACCAGGTGACGAGCGATACCGAACTCATCGGAGATACCGTTCCCCCCCAGCATGTCACGGGCCATGCGCGCGACATCCAGGGATTTGCCGCAGGAGTTGCGCTTCATGATCGAAGTGATCTCCACCGCCGCAGTACCCTCATCCTTCATCCGCCCCAGGCGCAAGCAGCCTTGCAAGGCGAGGGTGATTTCGGTCTGCATGTCTGCCAGCTTCTTCTGAATCAGCTGAGTCGCCGCCAATGGCCGACCGAACTGTTGACGATCCAGGGTGTATTGACGCGCGGTATGCCAGCAGAACTCCGCAGCCCCCAGCGCGCCCCAGGAAATGCCATAACGTGCCGAGTTCAGGCAGGTGAAGGGCCCCTTCAAGCCACGCACATCCGGAAAGATGTTCTCTTCCGGCACAAACACGTTATCCATCACGATCTCGCCGGTGATCGATGCCCGCAGGCCGACCTTGCCGTGAATCGCCGGAGCGCTCAGGCCTTTCCAGCCCTTCTCCAGGACAAAACCACGAATGTCGCCGGCATCATCCTTACCCCAAACCACAAACACATCGGCGATCGGGCTGTTGGTGATCCACATCTTGGTGCCGGTCAGGCTATAGCCGCCGTCCACCTTGCGAGCACGGGTAATCATCGCGCCCGGGTCGGAACCATGGTTCGGCTCGGTCAGGCCGAAGCAGCCGATCCATTCGCCTGAAGCCAGTTTCGGCAGGTACTTCTGTTTTTGCGCCTCGGTTCCGAACTCGTTGATCGGCACCATCACCAGGGACGACTGCACGCTCATCATCGAACGGTAACCAGAATCCACCCGCTCCACTTCACGGGCGATCAAGCCATAGCACACATAGTTCAGGCCGCTGCCGCCGTACTGCTCGGGAATGGTTGCCCCTAGCAGGCCAACTTCGCCCATCTCACGAAAAATCGCCGGGTCGGTCTTCTCATGGCGGAAAGCTTCCAGAACCCGTGGCGCCAACTTGTCCTGGGCGAACTGCTGGGCACTGTCGCGAACCATGCGCTCTTCTTCGGTGAGTTGCTGGTCCAGCAGAAGGGGATCGATCCAGTTGAAGCTTGCTTTGCCGCCCATGAGTGAATCCTCGTGAAGTAGGTCAACTATCGTGGATTGATCCTAGGCCCGGGCAGCGCCTCAGGCAAACGAGGATTTCGCATACTGTTGTGCTAATTTCTCACTTCGAAATGGCGAGAAGTGCCTTTTCAAGCACCTATTAGTGAGATTGCCGTACATGCGCAGAAAGATCCCCAGCACTGCAGCCCTGATCAGCTTCGAAGCCGCCGCCCGCCATGAGAGCTTCACCAAGGCCGCACAAGAGCTTTCCCTGACTCAGGGTGCGGTTTGCAGGCAGATCGCCAGCCTGGAGGAGTTCCTCAGCGTCGAACTGTTCCGCCGCTCAAGACGCGGCGTCAAACTCACCGAGGCCGGGCTGTCCTATAGCCGCCGGGTCGCCACCCAACTGGATGCCGTGGAACGCGACACCCTATCGGTGATGGGCCAGCAGGGCGCCAATGTCATCGAACTGGCCGTGGTACCGACCTTCGGCACCCAATGGCTGCTGCCCCGGCTCAAGGACTTCCAGCAGCAGCACCCTGAAGTCACGGTCAACCTGACCAACCGCACCCGTCCTTTCCTGTTCGCCGATACCCCGTTCGATGCTGCCATCTACTTCGGCGACGCCGACTGGTCGGGCACCCAGTCCCATCGCCTGATGGACGAGCATCCCGTCCCCGTATGCAGCCCGAACCTGCTGGGCGATCACTCGCAACTGAGCGCCCAGGCCATCGCCGAGCTGCCCCTGCTGCAGCAGACCACGCGCCCCTACGCCTGGCGACAATGGTTCAGCTCGCAACAGCTGAATGTCCCTAGAGACATGACAGGCCCCCGCTACGAGCTATTCTCCATGCTCGCCCAGGCGGCCATGCACGACATGGGGATCGCCCTGATTCCGGCCTTTCTCATCCAGCGCGAACTGGCCGAGAAGCGCCTGGTGATCGCCAACCCCCAAGCACTGTCGAGCATCAAGGCCTATTACCTGATGATCCCCGAGCGCAAGGTGGAATCCGCCTCGCTACGAGCATTTCGCGACTGGCTGGTGACCCAGGCAAACAGCTACAGCGCAGGTAAATAGCCGCGCACAGCACTAATTGACCCCGTAGTCAGAAAATAAAAAGCACTACAGATATAACTATTTGTCGCATTTAGACAGACTGTACCGACACCTTGAACAATCGTTCTACAAGCGCCTAACCACGCGGCTTGTAGGGTTTATTCAGGGGTGATGCAGGGCTATTCACAGCAAGCATGAGAAAAAACTTAATTTCCAGGCAAAAGCCTTGAAAGGCACGGTCTACAAGGCTTAAACCCGATACGTTGCGACATTCGGTCACGGGGTGACTTGTAGTTAATTTTCCGTCACTAGTCAGAATCCCTTGAAGGCCTCAAAGTTCGACTGCAAAATGCCGCGCCCCGCTGTCGTTTCAGCGGGATCGTGCTGATCGGCCGCCCCAGTCGCACCCTCCGCAGTGCACTGGCCTTCTAAGAAAGATCGAAAGCAATAAGATCAAGCAGGAGATTTGACGTGCACATTGGTGTTCCTCTCGAAACCCAGACGGGTGAAACACGGGTTGCTGCAACCCCGGAAACCATCAAGAAGCTGATCGGCCAGGGTCACAAGGTCACTGTGCAAAGCGGCGCCGGCATCAATGCCAGCGTGGTCGACAGTGCCTATGAGGCGGCAGGGGCAACCATTGGCAGCGCCAACGAAGCCTTCGGTGCCGAGCTGATCCTCAAGGTCGTGGCGCCCAACGACAGTGAACTGATGCTGATCAAGAGCGGCACCGTGCTGGTGGGCATGCTCAACCCCTTCAGCAACGAAACCATCGCCAAGCTGGCCGAACGCGGGATCACCGCCTTCGCCCTGGAAGCGGCGCCACGCACCTCCCGGGCCCAGAGCCTGGACGTGCTGTCGTCCCAGGCCAACATCGCCGGCTACAAGTCGGTGCTGCTGGCTGCCCACTACTACCCGCGCTTCATGCCAATGCTGATGACCGCCGCCGGTACGGTGAAAGCCGCCCGCGTGCTGATCCTCGGCGCCGGTGTGGCAGGCTTGCAGGCCATCGCCACGGCCAAGCGCCTGGGTGCGGTGATCGAGGCCTCGGACGTACGCCCAGCAGTGAAGGAACAAATCGAATCCCTGGGCGCTAAGTTCGTCGACGTGCCTTACGAAACCGATGAAGAGCGTGAATGCGCCGTCGGTGTCGGCGGTTACGCCCGGCCCATGCCCGCCAGCTGGATGCAGCGCCAGGCCCAGGCCGTGCACGAACGCGCCAAGCAAGCGGATATCGTCATCACCACTGCGCTGATTCCCGGGCGCAAGGCACCGACCCTGCTCAGCGCCGAAACCGTCGCGCAAATGAAACCCGGCTCGGTGGTCATCGACCTGGCCGCGGCCCAGGGCGGCAACTGCCCACTGACCGTGGCGGATCAGGTCGTGGTGGAAAACGGCGTGACCATCGTCGGCCCGACCAACCTGGCCGGCGCCGTCGCCGCAGACGCCTCGGCGCTGTACGCGCGCAACCTGCTGGACTTCCTGAAGCTTGTCTTCACTAAAGAAGGGCAGTTCGAAGTCAACCTAGAAGACGACATCGTCGCTGCGTGCCTGATGTGCCGCGACGGCCAAGTCATCCGCAAAAACGCCTAAGCAGGGATTCAGACGATGGAAGAGCTTATCTCCCCCGGTATCTACAACCTGATCATCTTCGTGCTGGCGATCTATGTCGGTTACCACGTGGTCTGGAACGTCACACCCGCACTGCACACACCGCTGATGGCAGTGACCAACGCCATTTCCGCAATCGTCATCGTCGGCGCCATGCTGGCCGCCGCGCTGACCGTGACCCCGCTGGGCAAGACCATGGGCACCCTGGCCGTAGCCCTGGCGGCGGTCAACGTGTTCGGCGGCTTCCTGGTGACTCGTCGCATGCTGGAAATGTTCAAGAAGAAAGCGCCCAAAGCCGTGAAAGAAGAGGTGCAGAAGTAATGAGTATGAACCTGGTAACAACCCTCTATCTGATCGCCTCGGTGTGCTTTATCCAGGCGCTCAAGGGCCTTTCGCACCCCACCACGTCGCGGCGCGGCAATCTGTTCGGCATGCTGGGCATGGCCCTGGCGGTGCTGACCACCGTTGGCCTCATTTATAAGCTGGGTGCTGAGCTGGCGACCGCCGGCATCGGCTACGTGATTGTCGGCCTGCTGATTGGCGGCAGCGCCGGTTCGATCATGGCCAAGCGCGTGGAAATGACCAAGATGCCGGAGCTGGTGGCCTTCATGCACAGCATGATCGGCCTGGCCGCGGTATTCATCGCCATCGCTGCGGTGGTCGAGCCGCAGTCCCTGGGCATCGTCAAGCACCTGGGGGACTCGATTCCCGCCGGCAACCGCCTGGAGCTGTTCCTCGGCGCCGCCATCGGTGCCATCACCTTCTCCGGTTCGGTGATCGCCTTCGGCAAGCTCTCGGGCAAGTACAAGTTCCGTCTGTTCCAGGGCGCACCGGTACAGTTCGCCGGCCAGCACAAGCTGAACCTGGTGCTGGGCCTGGCCACCCTGGGCCTGGGCATCACCTTTATGGTTACCGGCAACCTGGGCGCCTTCGCCCTGATGCTGGCCCTGGCCTTCGTCATGGGCGTGCTGATCATCATCCCGATCGGCGGCGCCGATATGCCGGTGGTGGTGTCGATGCTCAACAGCTACTCGGGCTGGGCAGCGGCAGGGATCGGTTTCTCCCTGAACAACTCGATGCTGATCATTGCCGGCTCCCTGGTGGGCTCCAGCGGTGCGATCCTCTCGTACATCATGTGCAAGGCCATGAACCGCTCGTTCTTCAACGTGCTGCTCGGCGGCTTCGGCAACAGCGCCGATGCCGGTGGCCCGGCCGGTGCCCAGGAAGCCCGTCCGGTGAAGTCCGGCTCGGCCGACGATGCGACCTTCCTCCTGACCAACGCCGACACCGTGATCATAGTTCCCGGCTACGGCCTGGCGGTGGCCCGTGCCCAGCACGCGCTGAAGGAACTGACCGAGAAACTGGTGCACCACGGGGTGACCGTGAAGTACGCGATCCACCCGGTGGCAGGGCGCATGCCTGGCCATATGAACGTGCTGCTGGCCGAGGCCGAAGTGCCTTACGACCAGGTGTTCGAAATGGAAGACATCAACTCCGAGTTCGGCCAGGCCGACGTGGTGCTGGTGCTGGGCGCCAACGACGTGGTCAACCCGGCAGCCAAGAACGATCCGAAGTCGCCGATTGCCGGCATGCCGATCCTCGAAGCCTTCAAGGCCAAGACCATCATCGTCAACAAGCGCTCCATGGCCAGCGGCTATGCCGGCCTGGACAACGAACTGTTTTACCTGGACAAGACCATGATGGTCTTCGGCGATGCCAAGAAGGTCATCGAAGACATGGTCAAAGCCGTCGAATAAAGCTGCTGTAGCGCAATACCCAAAACCTCAGCCTCGAGTAGGCTGAGGTTTTTTATTTGCCCAATAAAGCCGACAGAAGGCTCTAGATCAGGGCGTTTCATTCGACCTTGGTCGCGGGGCGTTTTTTTCTGAAATCACTAGACTGCGCTTCTTGCTTTCGTTGCCCGAGATAACAATCCATGTACCGTGATCGTATCCGCTTGCCTTCGTTGTTGGAAAAGGTGATGAGCGCCGCTGACGCAGCCGCGCTGATTGAGGACGGCATGACCGTCGGCATGAGCGGCTTCACCCGCGCCGGTGAAGCCAAGGCCGTGCCCCATGCCCTGGCCCAGCGGGCCAAGGCACAGCCCCTGAAAATCAGCCTGATGACCGGCGCCAGCCTGGGCAACGACCTGGACAAGGAACTCACCGAAGCCGGCGTCCTGGCCCGACGCATGCCATTCCAGGTGGACAGCACCCTGCGCAAGGCGATCAACGCCGGCCAGGTGATGTTCATCGACCAGCACCTGTCGGAAACCGTCGAGCAGCTGCGCAACAAGCAGCTCAAGCTGCCGGATATCGCGGTGATCGAAGCCGTGGCCATCACCGAGCAGGGCCATATAGTGCCAACCACTTCGGTGGGCAACTCCGCCAGCTTCGCGATCTTCGCCAAGAAGGTGATTGTCGAGATCAACCTGGCGCACAACCCGAACCTGGAAGGTTTGCACGACATCTATATCCCGACCTATCGCCCAACCCGCACCCCGATCCCGCTGGTCAAGGTCGACGATCGCATCGGCAGCACGGCAATCCCGATTCCTGCGGAAAAGATCGCCGCCATCGTCATCACCGACCAGCACGACTCGCCGTCCACCGTATCGACCCCGGACAGCGACACCCAGGGCATCGCCAACCACCTGATCGAGTTCCTCAAGCAGGAAGTGCAGGCCGGGCGCATGAGCAACAAGCTCGGCCCGCTGCAGGCCGGTATCGGCAACATCGCCAACGCGGTGATGTGCGGCCTGATCGAGTCGCCTTTCGAAAACCTCACCATGTACTCCGAAGTGCTGCAGGACTCGACCTTCGACCTGATCGACGCCGGCAAGCTGAGCTTCGCCTCGGGCAGCTCCATCACCCTGTCGAGCCGGCGCAACGCCGACGTGTTCGGCAACCTGGAGCGCTACAAGGAAAAACTGGTGCTGCGGCCCCAGGAAATTTCCAACCACCCGGAAGTGGTGCGGCGCCTGGGCATCATCGGCATCAACACGGCGCTGGAGTTCGACATCTACGGCAACGTCAATTCCACCCACGTCTGCGGTACACGGATGATGAACGGCATCGGCGGTTCCGGAGACTTTGCCCGCAACGCGCACCTGGCAATCTTCGTCACCAAGTCGATCGCCAAGGGCGGGGCTATCTCCAGCGTGGTACCCATGGTCAGCCACGTGGACCACACCGAGCATGACGTCGACATCCTGGTGACCGAAATCGGCCTGGCCGACCTGCGCGGCCTGGCGCCACGGGAACGGGCCCGGGTGATCATCGACAATTGCGTGCACCCGTCCTACCGCGACGCACTGAACGACTACTTCACCAAGGCCTGCGCCCTGGGCGGCCACACGCCGCACATCCTGCGCGAGGCCCTGAGCTGGCACATCAACCTGGATGAAACCGGGAAAATGCTCACCGAGTGATTGATACAGTTGGCAGCTGACGCAAACACAGTTTCGTCAGCTTGCCGATCCGTCACCAGTATGCGACAAAAACTGTACCGCTGTACTGGTCATTTCCTCGCTTAAACCCCTTCCTTTCTGGCCTAAAACACTTGAAGTGCACCAAAAAAGTGCTGACAGGTACAGTTGCGCCATTTTCGAACAGTACAGCCCCTATAAACAGTTAACTGGACCTTCACAATACAAGTGAACTGTATCTACAGAGTCTTGCGCCGGAAGAGGATCATGGGCACCAGTTAAACCACTACCTGATCCCGCCACAAGCGGAAGGATGTCAACCATGGAACGTACACTCAGTTCCGAACTGTTCTTCGAAGACAAAGCTGTAAAATCCCAGGCTTCCCTGCCTCTGCGCCTGTTCGCCAACCTGATGCTGTGGCAACGTCGCATCTCCAGCCGCCATCAACTGGCTCGTCTGGATTCGCGTCTGCTGGCCGACGCCGGGATCAGCGAAGCACAACGCTACGAAGAGCTGAGCAAGCCGTTCTGGCGCTAACTCAGCGTCGCTGGCCCTGACCCACCGGGTCCACCGCCAGCACCCGAATTGCATACAGAACCCGCCACGGGAAACCGCGGCGGGTTTTGTCGTTTCAGGGCAGGCGAAAGGCTGGAGTACAGCCTCGCTCACCAGCACAGGTACAGTTTCAAAAAATACACACGTGTACCAGTACAATTTTATCCTGGTGTATCTGCCCCGCGCGCTCGCAAGCCGACACCATGGTGTTGCGAGCCAATCGCTCGACTTCCCGGCGAGGACTGCACCATGGACTCAGCAACCACCAGATCCACCCACCACGCCCAGGCATTACCACCACCCAGCCTGCTGCAACGCTGGGCCAGAGCGTTGCACAACATTGGCGAAAGAGCGCGTACACGGCGCCTGCTGGCACAGATGGACGACCGACAACTAACCGATAGCGGCATCAGCCACTGCGAAAGAGCGCAGGAACTGCAACAGCCGTTCTGGCGTTGAGGCCTGATACAGCGCTGTGCGAATAGAACAGCTCAGCCTAATATCTGGGGTGACGTGGCGATTTATCTGCGAGCTGCGTCAGATAAATCAGACACAGCACTTAGCAGTGGCTGCCCGGCGTCTCACTCAGCGCCTCTTCAATTGTCTGTTCATTCACAGGAGTTACCCATGTCCCGTCTTCGCCTGCTCAGCGCTGCCGCACTGCTGGCCCTGGCTGCCAACGCCCAGGCCACCAGCCTGATCGTCACTACCGACGCCATTGTCGGTGCGCTCAAGGCCACCACCGATGCCACTTCCGACGCCACCTCCTCGCTGCGCGACAATAAGATCGTTCTCGCCGCACGGGATGACGCCGCCAGCTTCGTCGCCACCAACGGCGCCATTCGCGGGGTAAAACTGGAAAGCGCCTTGGCCCATATTCGCCAGCAGGCGCCGCAACTGCAGGCCACCGACGCCCAACTGGCCCAGGCCATCCTGGCGATCTGAGCCGTGCGCCAGCGCAGCTGAAACCCTCTGCGCTGGCCCTGTCCGGACCATTGCGCTAGCCTTGCCGCTGATTTTCAGCTGTCGAGACTCGTAGGTTTGTTCAGGATTTCGCGTTCCGCTTGTGCATTGTTCACCGTCTGTTGGGCCAGCCTGTCGCAGGCACTGGACCTGACCACCCAGGGCCCGGTCGTCACCGCTTACGCCACCAGCCAGGTGACCTCGGCGCCCTTCGACCATAAACTGCTGCTCGCCGCCCAGGATGATGCCGCCACCTTTATTGCAAGTGACGGCCAACTGCGTGGCGGGCGCCTGGAATCCGCACTGAATTACCTGCGGCGACACCAGGCAAAACTTCATGCCAGCGACCTTGAACTGGCGCAGGCAATTCTCGTCCAATAGTCATCCCTGATATTCCGGAGTCGTTCCATGCGTAGCCCGCTGATTGCCGCCACCCTTGGCCTGTTGTTGTTGGCCGATGTGGCTCAGGCACACACCCTGGTGGCCACCAGTAACATCATCGTCCGTGCCTCCGGCCGCACGATCGATTTCACCTCGGACACCACCACCTCGATCCGTGACTCCAAAGTCGTACGTGAAGCCCACGACGATGCCGCCAGCTTCGTCGCCAGCCACGGTGAAATCCGCGGCGCGCAACTGGAAGCCGCGTTCAACGCCCTGCGTACCCAGGTGCCGGAAGCCCGTGACGCCAGCGATCAGGTTCTCGCCGAAGCCATCCTCGCCCTGTGAAACCCGTTCTTGCCTGGCTGCTGGCCGGATGCCTGGCGCTGCTCTGCGGCACCGCCCAGGCCGACCTGCAGCTACGCCTCAAGACCGATGGCTTGAGCCCAGCGCAACAACAGGCCAGCCAGGCACTGCTGGATGAAGCGATGCAGGCCCTGCCGCCGCGCTTCGTCCAGCAACTGGACCGCCGCATCGACGTCGGCTGGACCGACCAAATGCCCGACAACGCCTACGGCCAGGCGTCTCTGATATCCGAGCTGGACCTCAATCGCGCCCTGCTGCCAAGCCTCACCGACGGCTCCGCGGCCACCCAGAAAACCAGTCGCCCCCATGGCACCGTGCGCCGCGAACTGCTCGCCACCGTGCTCCATGAGCTGACCCATATCTATGATCGGGCGCGCCTGTGGCCCAGCGCCGAACGCAGCCTGATCCAGCGTTGCACCCGCAACAACAGCACCCTGGGCCTGGTTGGCCTGCAGGATCAATGCCGCGGGCAGAACGATCGGCGCTTCACCCTCAGCGACGACCCGCGCCTGCTCGACCTGGCCGGCTGGCCGCAATACGTCGGCCGCCGCGGCGAACGCGAGCAGCACAACCGCCAGGTCGCCCGCAGCCCGGATATCTACGAGACCACCAACCCGAAAGAGTTCGTGGCGGTGAACATGGAGTACTTCCTCCTCGACCCGAGCTACGCCTGCCGTCGCCCGGGCCTGTACCGCTACTATCAGCAGCACTTCGGCTGGGCGCCCGCCGCCAAGGACAGTTGCGCCAAGTCCTTCGCCTTCCTCAATGCCGGCAACGACTTCGCCAAGACCCCCCTGGGCAAGGTGGACCCAGAGCGGGTCTACGCCGTGGACTACCTGCTGGCCGAAGCCAACCAGAACTGGGTCAGCCGCTGGGGCCACAGCATGCTGCGCCTGGTGATCTGCGCCCCGGGCCGGCCCCGAGGGCCGGATTGCCGCCTGGACCTGGACCAGCACCTGGTGCTGTCCTATCGCGCCTTCGTCGGTGATGTGCAGCTGTCCAGCTGGGATGGCCTGGTGGGCAAGTACCCGTCGCGGTTGTTCGTCCTGCCGCTGTCCCAGGTGATCGATGAGTACACCAAGACCGAACTGCGCAGCCTGGCCTCGGTGCCCTTGAAGCTGTCGCGCGAGGAAATCGAAGAGGTGGTGGAACGCGCCGCCGAGATGCACTGGAGCTACGACGGCAACTACTACTTCCTGTCCAACAACTGCGCCGTGGAAAGCCTCAAGCTGCTGCGCAGCGGCAGCAACAACCGGCAACTGCTGGGCCTGGACAGCATCATGCCCAACGGTTTGCTGGAAGTGCTCAAGGGCAGGGGGCTGGCGGACACCAGCGTGCTCGACGACCCTCGTGAGGCACTGCGCCTGGGCTATCGCTTCGACTCCTTCCGCGACCGCTACCAGGCAATGTTCGAGGTGATCCGCAAGTACCTGCCAATCCAGCAGACCAGTGTCGAGGACTGGCTGGCACTCAGTGCCGCGGAACGTCGCCCGTGGTTCGACCGCGCCGACCTGCGCACCAGCGCCGCCTTGCTGCTGCTGGAACAGGCCAGCTATCGACGGCAACTGCTGCTGGCCCAGGACGAGGTCAAGCAGCGTTACCTGGGCGCCCGGGAGCTGAAGAACGGCGGCATGGAGCAGGCCAACAAGACCCTGCAGGCGATCCTCGCCAACAGCGGCTTCCTCAGCCGCCCGGCGGAACTCTTGGGCAGCAGCGGCTATGGCCTGCCGCAACCCGGTGAGTGGCAGCGCCTGGAATCCGAAAGCAGCCAGCGGCAACAGCAGCTGCAATCCCTGACCGGCGAGCTGGACAAGGAAGTGCGGGCCTTGCTGGAGCCGGCGCGGGCAGCGGAAATTGCCGCCAACGAGGCCAACCTGAAGTCGGTGGGCGAGCATTTGCGCAAGCTGCACAAGGCGGCGGGCGGGCTGGAGCTGCCCTGAAGCCGGCAAGCCGGCGCCTACAACGTCTCCTGCGGCTCCCCGGGCAAGTGCTCATCCAGATGCAGCCAGGGCAGGCGGCTGTCGGTCCAGATATGCTTTTCGGCCGGCGCCAGCTCCGGGTGATCCAGGGTGGCGGTGGTCACGTCGATGCTGTCAGGGCTCAGGTGGGTGACCAGCGCCAAGTGCGCACCGCAGTGGGCGCAGAAGTAACGCGCGCAACTGGCGGATGAGTCATACCGCGCCGCGGTGCCCCGCACCCAGCTGAACGCCGAGGCGGGCAGGGTGATCCAGGTGATCACCAGGCCGCCACTGACTCGCCGACAGATTGAACAATGGCAGTGGGCGATATCCTGCAACGGCCCGCTGAATTGATAACGCAGCCGGCCGCAATGGCAGCCTCCGCTGTGCAGTTGGCTCATGTGTCTTTCTCCTGCGGGCGAATTCCCGCCATGTCATGCCGCCTGTCGGCGGATCAAACATCCGGTGTTTCCTTGCAGCGCCGAAAGCTGGCTGAAAGCTTCCCCGATTAGCATCGCCCCCACTACCGGCAACAGACCGGTTGGCCATAGCGGGCGTTTCTCGCGCTCCCGGCCCTATTAACAACAACAATGGTGATTCTGATGTCCGCTCCTACCCGCCTGTTCGCTTCGACTCCTCCCGTACGCCTCGTGCTTGCCGTTCTGCGCTGATCCCACCCGGTTCGCCATTCCCTAGCCGCGCTACGCCTGGAGTATTCCCATGCTGACTTTCCTTGGCTTTGCCATGGTCATCACCTTCATGTTCCTGATCATGACCAAGCGCCTGTCGGCGCTGATCGCCCTGATCATAGTGCCGATCCTGTTCGCCCTGTTCGGCGGTTTCGCGCCGAAAATCGGCCCCATGATGCTCGAAGGCATCACCAAGCTGGCGCCCACCGGCGTGATGCTGATGTTCGCCATTCTGTATTTCGCCCTGATGATCGACTCCGGTCTGTTCGACCCGGCGGTGCGCAAGATCCTCAAGCTGGTCAAGGGCGACCCGCTGAAAGTCTCGGTCGGCACCGCGGTGCTGGCCCTGGTGGTGTCCCTGGACGGTGACGGCGCCACCACCTACATGATCTGCGTGGCCGCCATGCTGCCGCTGTACAGCCGCATCGGCATGAGCCCGCGGATCATGGCCGGGCTGATCATCCTCGCCGGCGGGGTGATGAACATGACCCCCTGGGGCGGCCCCACCGCTCGCGCCGCCAGCGCCCTGCACGTAGACCCGTCGGATATCTTCGTACCCATGATCCCGGCCATGCTCGCCGGCGTGGTGGCCATCCTGGCCATCGCCTATCTGTACGGCAAGCGCGAACGTGCTCGCCTGGGGGAACTGCACCTGGCGGGTGACGAGATCGACCACAGTGAAATCAGCGTCTCGCAGTACCCGGATGCCCGGCGGCCGAAGCTGATCTGGTTCAACGGCGCCCTGACCTTCGCCCTGATGTGCGCGCTGATCGCCGGCCTGCTGCCGCTGCCGGTGCTGTTCATGGTGGCCTTCAGTATCGCCATGATCGTCAACTACCCCTGCCTGCAGCAGCAGAAGGACCGGGTCGCGGCCCACGCCGGCAGCGTGCTGGCGGTGGTCGGGCTGATCTTCGCCGCGGGCATCTTCACCGGCATCCTTTCCGGCACCGGCATGGTCGACGCCATGTCCAAGAGCCTGCTGGCGGTGATTCCGGATGCATTGGGCCCTTACCTGGCGGTGATCACCGCGCTGGTGAGCATGCCCTTCACCTTCTTCATGTCCAACGATGCCTTCTACTACGGCGTGCTGCCGGTACTGGCCGAAGCCGCCAGCCACTACGGCATCACCGCGGTGGAAATGGCCCGCGCGTCGATCGTCGGCCAACCGGTGCACCTGCTCAGCCCGCTGGTACCCTCGACCTACCTGCTAGTGGCCCTGGCCGGTATCGAGTTCGGCGACCACCAGCGCTTCACCCTCAAGTGGGCAGTGCTGGTCTGCCTGTGCATAATGTTCGCCGCCCTGCTGATGGGGATCTTTCCGCTGTTCAGCACCCTGTAGAAGCACTGATCCTCCGCCTGGGCCGCTCTGGCAACCCGGGCTATAACACTCGCTCAAAGGAATACACATGGAATGGCTGACCAACCCGGAAATCTGGGTTGCCTTCTTCACCCTGACCGCCCTGGAAATCGTCCTGGGCATCGACAACATCATCATGATTTCGATCCTGGTCAGCCGCATGCCCAAGCACATGCAGGCCCGCACCCGGATCTTCGGCCTGGCCCTGGCCATGGTCACGCGAATCTTGCTGCTGCTGTCGATCACCTGGGTCATGCGCCTTACCGCCGACCTGTTCGTGGTCTTCGGCCAGGGCATTTCCGGACGCGACCTGATCCTGTTCTTCGGCGGCCTGTTCCTGCTGTGGAAAAGCTCCCAGGAGATGTACCACGCCCTGGAAGGCGAGGATGAAACCGCCGACGAACCCAAGGGCAAGGGCGGCAACTTCATCTACACCATCATCCAGATCGCGATCATCGACATCGTCTTCTCCCTGGACTCGGTGATCACCGCCGTGGGCATGGTTTCCCATGTGCCGGTGATGGTGGCGGCGATCATCGTCGCGGTGCTGGTGATGATGCTGGCCTCGGGCACCATCAGCGAATTCATCGACAAGCACCCGTCGCTGAAGATGCTGGCCCTGTCGTTCCTGCTGGTGGTGGGTACGGTACTGATCGCCGAAGCCTTCGGCGTGCACGTGCCAAAAGGCTATGTGTACTTCGCCATGGGCTTCTCCCTGGCGGTGGAAGCCATCAACATCAAGATGCGCACCGCCATCGCGAAAAAGAAAAAACAGCAGGAGCCAGTGAAACTGCGCAAGGACATTCCCGGTCAATAACCTGGGAACGCGCTAATGGAAAAGGGGCTTTCGAGCCCCTTTTTCACGTCTGCGGCCCGCAATCTTCATGACGGTTTTGTTTCAATGGGCCGTTTGCCTATGCGATGCTGGCGCCTTGAGCGCAAGCCAACTAAAGCTTTAAGTAGATAACCAAGAACCGCGCGCAACAATGTCCATTGGCCCCGCTTGGGGCTCTTCACCCCAGGGGGGGCCTCTCATGCTGACCCTGCTCAATCTGCTTTCCGCCGTGGCCCTGCTGATCTGGGGCACCCATATAGTGCGTACCGGCATCCTGCGGGTTTACGGCTCCAACCTGCGCCATGTGATCGGCCAGAACATGGCCCGCCGCCCCCTGGCCTTCGTCGCCGGCATCCTGGTCACGGCCATGGTCCAGAGCAGCAACGCCACCGCGATGCTGGTGACCTCCTTCGTCGGCCAGGGCCTGATGGCGCTGACCCCGGCCCTGGCGACCATGCTCGGCGCCGATGTCGGTACCGCGCTGATGGCCCGGGTGCTGACCTTCGACCTGTCGTGGCTGTCGCCGCTGCTGATCTTCCTCGGGGTGATCTTCTTTCTGTCACGCAAGCAGACCCGTGCCGGGCAGTTGGGCCGAGTCGGCATCGGCCTGGGCCTGATCATCCTCGCCCTGCAACTGATAGTCGAAGCCGCGGCCCCCATCACCCATGCCCAGGGTGTGAAGGTGCTGTTCGCCTCGCTGACCGGCGACATCCTCCTCGATGCCTTGATGGGCGCGGTGTTCGCCATGGTCTCCTACTCCAGCCTGGCGGCGGTGCTGCTTACCGCGACCCTGGCCGGCGCCGGGGTGATCAGCCTGCCGGTGGCCATCGGCCTGGTGATCGGCGCCAATATCGGCAGCGGCGTGCTGGCGTTCCTCAGCACCAGCATGCAGAACGCCGCCGGGCGCCAAGTGGCCCTGGGCAGCCTGCTGTACAAACTGATTGGCCTGCTGCTGATCATCCCGGTGCTCGACCCCCTGGCGCACTGGATGGACAGCCTGGACTTCAGCCCCCAGGAAGTGGTGATAGGTTTCCACCTGCTGTACAACACCGCCCGCTGCCTGTTGCTACTGCCCACGGTAGGCCCCATGGCCCGGCTCTGCGCCTGGCTGCTGCCGGAACGGCAGCAGGAAAACGGCCGGGCCCGGCCACGCCACCTCGACCCCACCGCACTCACCACCCCTAGCCTGGCCCTGGCCAATGCCGCCCGGGAAACCCTGCGCATCGGTGACCTGATCGACAACCTGCTGGAAGCCATGCTGGATGTGCTGCGCGCCAAGCAGACCGCCATCACCCAGGAAACCCGGGCCCTGAGCGACGACGTCGAGGCCCTGTACAGCGCCATCAAGCTGTACCTGGCGCAGATGCCCCGCGAAGACCTCAGCGAACAGGACAGCCGACGCTGGGCCGAGGTCATCGAACTGGCGATCAACCTCAAGCTGGCCAGCGACCTGATCGAACGCATGCTGCGCAAGGTCCAACAGCAGAAGACCGCCCAACGTCGCTCCTTCTCCGAAGTCGGCCTGGAAGAACTGACCGGGCTGCAGCAACAACTGATCGCCAACCTGCGCCTGGGCCTCTCGGTGTTTCTCAGTGCCGACCCGGAAAGCGCCCGCCAGCTGCTGCGGGAAAAACGTCGCTTCCGCGCCCAGGAGCGGCGCCTGGCCCACGCCCACGTCAGCCGCTTGCAGCGCAAGATAGTGCAGAGCATCGAAACCAGCTCCCTGCACCTGGAACTGATCGCCGACATGAAGCGTCTCAACTCACTGTTCTGCAGCAGCGCCTATGTGGTGCTGGAAACCTCCGACACCGGCGCGCTTGAAGTCGACGATATGGCCGACATCACGCATTCACCCTGAACGTCCACAGTCCCACGAAGTCTGTACAACTTACGCACGCCGTAAGGAAGCTTGTTATGCGTTGTCTGTTATTCGCCTGCCTGTTGCTGGGCAGTGCTCAAGGTTGGGCCCTGGACCGGTTCCAGGTTGAGGGCTACACCCTGGCCAATGGCCTGCAAGTCGTGCTCAAGCCCGGTAGCGAACGTGGCCACGTGGCCATCCGCCTGGTGGTGGGCGTGGGCCTGGACGATTTCCCCTGCAGCGAGAAGGAACTGCCGCACCTGCTCGAACACCTGCTGTTCAGCGGCATCGACGCCAGCGGCGAAGGCGGCCTGGAAGAGCGCATGCAAGCCCTGGGTGGCGAGTGGAACGCCTATACCAGCAACGCCGACACCACCTTCGTGATCGAGGCCCCGGCGAAAAACCAGCGCAAGGTCCTCGACCTGCTGCTGTCGCTGTTGACCCATACCCGGCTCGACGACAAGGCGGTGGCCGCCGCCAAGCAGGTGGTGGAGCGCGAGGACGGTGGCCATTACTCGCACCTGCAACGCTGGCTCGACCGCCAGGACCTGGGCCACAAGGCCAGCAACCAGCTGGCGGTGGAACTGGGGCTCAAATGCGCCGAGCGCGCCGAAGTCGGGCACCTGCGCCTGGCCCAGCTGGAGCAGGTCCGCAAGGACTGGTACGCCCCCAACAACATGAGCCTGATCGTGGTCGGCGAGCTCGATCGCCTGCTTCCGGCCTACCTGGAGCGCACCTACGGCGCCCTGGAGCCGGTGGAACCCAACGAGCATCCTCCACTGCCGCAGATCCAGGGCCAGGCGGCGGCCGAGCGCACCTTGATCCGTGGCTGGGTAGGGCAGAGCGCGCAACTGCACTGGCTGTTTCCCGAACCCGTGCTGGAGCAGCAGCACGACGCCACCTTCGACCTGCTCAAGGATTACCTGGACTGGGCGCTGTACCGCCAACTGCGCCTGGAGCACGAGCTGTCCTACGGCCCTTGGAGCGACCGCGAGGTCTTCGGCGGCGTGGGTTTTCTCAGCCTCAACGCCGACCTCGAGCGCAACGACCTGCCCCAGGCCCGGCAGGTGGTGCAACAACTCAAGGCCAACCTGCTGCAGCACGGCCTGGACCGGGCCACCTTCGAACGCCTGAAGCAGGCCGCCATCGACCGCCAGGCCTGGGCGGTGCAGGGCAACAGCGCCCTGGCCGACTACTACTGGAGTGCCCTGGGAGACTTCGACGGCAAGCGCTTCAGCGATCCGGCCAGGCGCCTGCAGGAAGTGAGCCTGCAACAGGCCAACCAGGCGCTGCGCCAGCTGCTGCAACAGCCGGGCTACCTGCGCATCGAGCAACCGCTGCTCAGTGACGAGCAACTGCTGTGGCTGATCGGCGGCCTGCTGGCCCTGGTTCTTCTCGGCAGCTGCGGTGTCTACCTGGTGCGCCGCCGCGCCGGTTGAGTGGCGAGGGCACCTGCTCCCTCGCCACAGGCTCCGGTCAACGTTATCCTGTCGCGGTTTTCCCCCGCCATGACTGTGATCCCCGCCCGATGCCCAACCTGAGCCACGTTATCCAGCGCATTCTCGAACTGATGAAGCGCTACCCGGGGGTCATTGCACTCGGCGGTTTCATCTCCGGGGTCTGCAGCTTCATCCTGGTGGACCGGCAACAAAGCCTGGCCTCGTGGATCGCCGTGATCATGCTGGTGAGCTGGGTCTGGCTGATGCTGGAAAACAGCCTCACCGAAATGTTCGCCAAGGTGTTCAAGCGCGAGATCCCGCAGCCGCTGCTGCGCTACGCAACGCAGATGATCCATCAGGAAAGCCTGTTCTTCGTCCTGCCGTTCTTCTTTATCACCACCAGCTGGAACAGTGGTCAGCTGGTGTTCACCGGGCTGCTGGGGGCGGCGGCGCTGATCTCCATCACCGATCCGCTGTACTACAAGTGGCTGGCCCCGCGGCGCTGGCTGTTCCTCGCCCTGCATACCCTGACCCTGTTCGCCGTGTTGCTTACCGCGCTGCCGCTGATCCTGCACCTGACCACCGCCCAGAGCTTCAAGCTGGCACTGGGCACCGCCATGCTGCTGTCATTCCCGAGCCTGGCCTCGATCCTGCCGATCCGCAGCCTGCGCAGCGCCCTGGCAGTGCTGGCCATCACCCTGGCGATTGGCAGCACCGGCTGGCTGCTGCGCTCCTGGGTGCCACCGGCCACCCTGTGGCTAACCGAGGACGCCATCAGCACCCTGCTCCAGGACCGCACCCCGGGCGCCAGCCTGGAGCAGGTCAGCGTCGCCCAGGTACGCAGCAACGGCCTCTATGCCTACACCGCGATCAATGCCCCCCGCGGCCTGGACGAGCGCATCTACCATGTCTGGAAATTCAACGGCAACGAAGTGGACCGGGTCGCCCTGGATATCCACGGCGGGCGCAAAGAGGGCTATCGCGCCTGGTCGCACAAGCAGAACTTCCCCGCCAATCCGGCGGGAAAATGGCAGGTACGGGTGATTACCGAAGACGGCCAGGTGATCGGCGTGCTGCGTTTCGAGATCACCGACACAGGTCAAGACGGCGGCAAAGCCGGCGAGGCAAAGTAACCTCGATCGTGCTATTACGTAGCACTGCGCAATCGCCACCCAAGCTTGGAGCTTATGACTAGCAGCGTGACGCCCGGCACCGCTCAACTGGATACCGCCCACTCGCCGGCGCTGCTGCGTATCGCCGGGGACTGGACCCTGGCGCACTACAGCGACCTCAAGCAGCTCTGCCAAAGCCTTCACCAACGCTACGACAGCGACACCCCGATCGACCTCAATGGCCTGGGTGCCCTGGACACCGCCGGCGCTTCGCTGCTGGTGGAACTGCTGGGTGCCGAGCGCCTCGAACGCTCGGCCCAACACCCCGAATGCAGCCTGTCCGCCGCCGACCGTGCGCTGCTGCAAACGGTCTACTGCTCGCTGAAAGACTTCTGCGTACCCATCAAGGAAGCGGAAATCCCGGTCAGCATCCAACTGCTCTCGCGCATTGGCAGTGCGGTGTACACGGTCTGGCAAGACACCCTGAAAGTCCTCGGCTTTATCGGCCTGATCCTCGAGACCCTGGCCCGCGGCCTGCTGCGCCCCAAGCGCTGGCGCATCACCCCGGTGGTGGCGCATATCGAGCAGACCGGCCTCGATGCCGCTCCCATCGTCGCCCTGCTGACCTTCCTGGTGGGCGCGGTGGTGGCCTTTCTCGGCGCCACGGTATTGGCCAATTTCGGCGCCAGCATCTTTACCGTGGACCTGGTGGGCTTCTCCTTCCTGCGCGAGTTCGGCGTGCTGCTCACGGCGATTCTCATGGCCGGCCGCACCGCCAGCGCCTTCACTGCGCAAATCGGCTCGATGAAGGCCAATGAAGAGATCGACGCCATTCGCACCCTGGGCCTGGACCCGATGGAGCTGCTGGTACTGCCCCGGGTGCTGGCGCTGCTGGTGGCGCTACCGATGCTGACCTTTCTCGCGATGCTCTCGGGGATCATCGGCGGCGCCGTGGTCTGCGCCCTGTCCCTGGATATCTCGCCGGCCATGTTCCTCTCGCTGCTGCATTCGGATATCGGCGTGAAACACTTCCTGCTGGGCATGGTCAAGGCACCGATCTTCGCTTTCCTGATCGCCGCCATCGGTTGCCTGGAGGGCTTCAAGGTCAGCGGCAGCGCCGAGTCGGTGGGCGCCCACACCACCTCCAGCGTGGTCCAGTCGATCTTCGTGGTGATTGTCATCGACGCCGTGGCCGCATTGTTCTTCATGGAGATGGGCTGGTGAGCCGGGCACCGCGGGCGCCCGCCGAGGCGGTGATCGAGGTCCGCGGCCTGTGCAACCGCTTCGGCAAGCAGAGCGTGCACGAGAACCTCGACCTGGACGTCTACCAGGGCGAGATCCTCGGCGTGGTCGGCGGCTCGGGCAGCGGCAAGTCGGTATTGCTGCGCAGCATCGTCGGCCTGCGCCAGCCCAGCGCAGGTGCGGTGCGGGTCTTCGGCCAGGACCTGCCAAGCCTGTCGGAGCAGCAGCGCTCGCTGATCGAGCGGCGCTTTGGCGTGCTGTTCCAGAAGGGCGCGCTGTTCACCTCGCTGACCGTGACCGAAAACGTCGCCCTGCCGCTGATCGAGCATGCCGGGCTGTCACGCGCCGATGCCGAACACCTGGCGGCGGTGAAACTGGCCCTGGCCGGCCTGCCGCTCTCGGCGGCCGACAAATACCCGGCCTCGCTGTCCGGCGGCATGATCAAGCGCGCGGCCCTGGCCCGCGCCCTGGCCCTGGACCCGGACATCCTGTTTCTCGACGAACCCACCGCCGGCCTCGACCCGGTGGGCGCCGCCGCCTTCGACCAGCTGATCCTGACCCTGCGCGACGCCCTGGGCCTGAGCGTGTTCCTGGTCACCCACGACCTCGACACCCTCTACACCATTACCGACCGGGTGGCGGTGCTGGCGCAGAAGAAAGTGTTGGTGGCGGATGCCATCGAGCGGGTGGCGGAGCACCCGGATGAATGGATCCAGCAGTACTTCCATGGCCCTCGCGGCCGCGCGGCCTATCAGGCCGCTACACAGACCAACGAGGGATGACATGGAAACCCGAGCCCATCATGTATTGATCGGCCTGTTCACCGTGATCGGGGTGGCCAGCGCCTTGCTGTTCGGCCTGTGGCTGGCCAAGTCCAGCGTCGACAGCGCCTTCCAGGATTACCAGATCGTCTTCAATGAAGCGGTCAGCGGCCTGTCCAAGGGCAGCTCGGTGCAGTACAGCGGAATCAAGGTCGGCGACGTGGTCAACCTGCGCCTGGACCCGAAAGACCCGCGCCGGGTACTGGCGCAAATCCGCCTGGGCAGCGACACGCCGATCAAGGAAGACACCCAGGCCAAGCTGGCCCTGACCGGCATCACTGGCACCTCGATCATCCAGCTCAGCGGTGGCACCCCGCAGAGCCCGGTGCTCAAGGGCAAGGACGGCCAACTGCCAACCATCATCGCCTCGCCATCGCCCATTGCCCGCCTGCTGAACAACAGCAACGACCTGATGACGGGGGTCAACCTGCTGCTGCACAACGCCAATCGCATGTTCTCCCCGGACAACGTGGAGCGGGTCAGCAACACCCTGGACAACCTGCAGAAGACTTCGGCGAGCATTGCCGGGCAACGGGATGACTTGCGCCAGCTGATGCAGCAACTGGGCACCATCACCAAGCAGACCAGCGCCATGCTGGAACAGACCACCTCGCTGATGCGCAATGCCAACGGCCTGCTCAACGATCAGGGACGGCAGATGTTCGGCAGCGCGGAACAGGCCATGCGTTCCCTGGAGCAAAGCAGCGCCACCCTGAACAAACTGCTGAACGACAATCAGGATTCGCTGAACAATGGCATGCAGGGGCTCAACGGCCTGGCGCCGGCGGTACGCGAACTGCGCGAAACCCTCGGCTCGCTGCGAGCCATTACCCGACGCCTGGAAGCCAACCCCGGTGGCTACCTGCTGGGTAACGAGAAGAACAAGGAGTTCACGCCATGAAGCGTGCCTATCGTCTGTTTGCCCCTCTGGCCCTGGGCGGCGCCCTGGCCTTGAGCAGTGCCTGCTCGATCCTGCCCAAGGCCGAGCCCCTGGACATCTACCGCCTGCCCGTAGCCCAGGGCCCGGCCAGCGCCACGGGCCAGGCCTTGCCCTGGTCGTTGCAATTGCTCAAGCCCCAGGCCGGTGATGCGCTGAACAGCGCACGGATCGCGGTGCTGCCCCAAGGCAACCTGATCAGCAGCTACAAGGCCTCGCGCTGGAGCGATCCGGCACCGATCCTGCTGCGCAACCGCCTGCTGGACGGTTTCCAACGCGATGGTCGGGTACAGCTGTTGAGCACCGATGACAGCAACCTGCAGACCGACCTGGCCCTGGGGGGCGACCTGCAAGCCTTCCAGACCGAGTACCAGGGCCAGGCCGCCCAGGTGGTGATCCGCCTGGATGCGCGACTGATTCGTGGTTATGACCAGAAGATCCTCGCCAGCCGACGCTTTGAAGTGCGCCAGCCCTTGGCGCAAACCCAGGTGCCGGCAGTGGTCACGGGATTTGGCCAGGCCAGCGATACCCTGACCCGGCAAGTGGTGGACTGGGCCGTGGGGCAGGGCAACCAGGCGCTAAAGCGCTGAGGTTCCTTTCGCCGACAAGCCGGCTCCTACCCCATTGCAAACGACGACGCATCCGCTTCTGTAGGAGCTGGCTTGCCAGCGAAGACGCCGGCATGACCGGCTCATGGCTTGCCGGCGCAGGCTAGCTCAACTCAACCAAAGAACCAGTAGCAAACCGCGATTGCCGCCACCACCCCGGCAAACTCCGCCAGCAAGGCACAGCCCACGGCGTGCCGCACGCGCTGGATGCCCACCGCACCGAAATATACCGCCAGCACATAGAAGGTGGTTTCGGTGCTGCCCTGGATGGTCGCTGCCACCAGGGCCGGGAAGCTGTCCACGCCCTGGGTCTTCATGGTCTCGATCAGCATCGCCCGCGCCGCGCTGCCGGAGAACGGCTTGACCATGGCGGTGGGCAGGGCATCGACGAAGCGCGTGTCCCAACCGGCCCAGGCCACCAGGTGGCGAATACCGTCGAGGCCGAAATCCAGGGCCCCGGAAGCCCGCAGCACGCCAATCGCGCAAAGCATGGCCACCAGGTAGGGCAACAGGCTCTTGGCCACGTCGAAACCTTCCTTGGCGCCCTCGACGAAGGCCTCGTAGACCTTGACCTTGCGCAACGCGCCAATCACCAGGAACAGCATGATCAGGCCGAACAGGGTGAGGTTACCGAGGATCGACGACAGTGACGCCAGGGCACTGGCCGAGAGGGTCGCCAACAGCGCCATGAAGGCCCCCAGGGCCAGGGCGCCAGGAATCAGGTAGGCCAGCACCACTGGGTCCCACAGGCGCAGGCGCTGCATTACCGCCACCGACAGCAGGCCCACCAGGGTCGAGGCGCTGGTGGCCAGGAGAATCGGCAGGAACACCAGGGTCGGGTCGGCCGCGCCTTGCTGGGCGCGGTACATGAAGATGGTCACCGGCAGCAGGGTCAGGGACGAAGCGTTGAGCACCAGGAACAGGATCTGCGCATTGCTCGCGGTGGTGGCGCTGGGGTTGAGCTCCTGCAGGGCGCGCATGGCCTTCAGGCCGATGGGGGTGGCGGCATTGTCCAGGCCCAGGCCATTGGCGGCGAAGTTCAGGGTGATCAGGCCCAGGGCCGGGTGCCCGGGTGGCACCTCCGGCATCAGGCGCTTGAACAGCGGGCCCAGCACCTTGGCCAGCCATTCGACGATGCCGGCCTTCTCGGCGATGCGCAGAAAGCCCAGCCACAGGGTCAGGGTACCGAACAGCAGCACCATCACCTCCACCGACAGCTTGGCCATGGCGAAGATGCTTTCCACCATGGCGGCGAAGATCCCGGCGTTGCCGCCCAGCAGCCACTGCGCCAGGGCCGACACGGCCGCCACGATAAAGAAGCCAAGCCACAGGCCGTTGAGCATCGGTCATATCCCTCGAAAGATGGGGCGAATGATAGCGGGGCGGGCAGAAACGACAAACCCCGGATTAACCGGGGTTTGTTGATTGCAACGGTTCGCTTAGCCGTTGGAGGCTTCACCCGCCGGCAGTTTTTCCTTGCTGCGCCAGTGCGGCAGGGAGTTCCAGTAGCGCTGGCCCTTGGCGTCGTCGTACATGCCTTCCCAACGAGCGATCACCAGCACCGCCAGGGCGTTGCCGATCACGTTCAGGGCGGTACGCGCCATGTCCATCACACGATCGACACCGGCGATGAAGGCCAGGCCTTCCAGCGGGATGCCAACGCTGCCCAGGGTGGCCAGCAGCACCACGAAGGACACGCCCGGAACCCCGGCGATACCCTTGGAAGTGACCATCAGGGTCAGCACCAGCAGCACTTGCTGGCTGATGGACAGATCGATGCCGTACAGCTGGGCGATAAAGATCGCCGCGATGCTCTGGTACAGGGTCGAACCGTCGAGGTTGAAGGAGTAGCCGGTGGGCACCACGAAGCTGCAGATGGCTTTCGGCGCGCCGTAGGCTTCCATCTTCTCGATCACTCGCGGCAGCACGGTTTCCGAGCTGGCGGTGGAGTAGGCGAGCACCAGCTCGTCCTTGAAGATGCGCATCAGCTTGAGCACCGAGAAGCCGAACAGGCGGGCAATCAGGCCAAGGATGACAAAGGCGAAGAAGGCGATGGCCACGTAGACCAGGATCACCAGCTTGGCCAGCGGCAGCAGGGAGGCGAAGCCAAAGTTGGCGACGGTCACCGCGATCAGGGCGAATACGCCGATCGGGGCGTAGTTCATGATCATGTGGGTGACCTTGAACATGCTTTCCGAGACGCCCTGGAACATCTTCACCAGCGGCTCGCGCAGGTCGGCCTGCAAGCTCGACAGGCCAAGGCCGAAGAGCACCGAGAAGAAGATGATCGGCAGCATTTCGCCACGGGCCATGGCGGCGAAGATGTTCGATGGGATCAGGTTGAGGATGGTCTCGATGAACGCATGCTCATGCTGCACTTCGGCGGCGGTGGCCTGGTACTTGGAGATGTCCACGGTGCCCAGGGTGCTCATGTCGATGCCTGCGCCGGGATGGAACAGGTTGGCCAGCAGCAGGCCGACGACGATGGCGATGGTGGTCACCACTTCGAAGTAGATGATGGTCTTGAGGCCGATGCGGCCAAGCTTCTTGGCGTCGCCAACCCCGGCAATGCCGACAATCAGCGAGGAGATGACGATCGGGATCACGATCATCTTGATCAAGCGGATAAAGATATCGCCGGCAGGCTGCAGGACGTTGCTGACCCACCAGGCCTTTTCAGCACTGAAATGGTTGAGCAGTGCGCCTATCGCAATCCCCAGAACCAGACCGATGAGGATCTGCCAGGCGAGGCTTAACTTGGCCTTCTTCATATCATTACCCTTACTTCAGTTGGACTCGGGCAGATGCGCGAACTGCAACGCTCAATGGCGGAAAAGTTTGTGCATCGGCCCCCGTATAAGGTCATCCCAGGCGAGCATTTACAGCTCTGTGCGGGCGAAAAAAGGCGCAACTATTCCGATGCCAGGGGGGCGCGTCTAATGCCGTAAGCGCCTACCCTATGCCGAATCGGCATGAGATTTCGCAAACAAAACGGGCGTCCCAACGGGTTCGAATACGACATTTCGGCAGACAAGAATACCGTGAAACAGCCATTTCAGGCGGCGTGCAGGCTTGTCGGAGGGGTCAGGAAACACTCCTGAAAAAATGACCAATGTCGTGTTTCAGGCACTTGGAAAGGTTGCGGATTTTCCACAAAGTTTCTCGATATACGGTCGCAGAGAAACACTAGGAAACGTTTGATCAAGGTCAAAAGAAGTTTTTCCCAGCAAAAAACGCCGCTCTGGATTTATCGAAGGCTCTAGCACGAGTATTTGCTTGTTGAAGCGCGGCGCAAGCCCACCACATTCATAGCCTTGGCGAGCCTGCGTCGACACCCTTGCCTGACCCGGCCCTTGCGGAGGCACTCCCTGTGCCCCTAGGTCACTCCGATCACCGATGGATCAGAACATCCCGGCCCCCTGGTCATGCACTGGCCCTCCTCGGGCTGTGCAAAGGTCGAAAGCGCCCTGTCGGCACTTTCCCCCTGTCTGTTATGCAATTTCGGCAACTCCGCCCTCAATACCAGTTCGGATCCTTGCGCAGCTGCTCTTGCAGCATTGCCTGCATGCCCGGGTCCGGCTTGCCGAGAAAACGGTAGTTGGCGTGGCGCGTGGGCGATTTGTCCGCGGGCAAGCCCGCCGGCACCTCCACCAGCATGGCGTAGGCATGCTTCTTGTCGAAGCTGAAGGCCAGGATCAGACGCTGCTGCTGACAGCTCTGCGCGGTTTCGCACAGCGGCCCCACCAGGTACTGGTCGCCGTCCTCGGTAACCGCGTGCATCTGTTGCGCATCCCCCGACAGGTTCATCACCCATTCGGGCAAGCGCTCTTCCTTTTGCACCACGTCCTGCCAGGTTTGCCGAAACTGCGGGTCCGAATCCAGCAACTGATTGGCCCAGGCCTGCCCATCATTGGCCGCCGACGCCAGGGCGCTGGCGCCCAGCAGCAGCGTCGCGGCCAGTACCTTGAACGAAAGACTCATGGTCAGCCTCGGCCACGGCGGCCAAAGAAGAACGAAGCGATGAACATCACCAGGAACACCACGAAGAGAATCTTGGCGATACCCGTGGCGGTGCCCGCGATACCACCGAAGCCCAGTACCGCGGCGACAATGGCAATGATCAGGAATGTGATAGCCCAGCTCAGCATGATGATTCTCCTTACTCTTCTATTAAGGGTGCTGCCGGTGAAGCCAGCCGGGCGCCGCCGTTGCGGGCCTGGCCTTGGTGCCTAGAACACCCAGCGCTCCTGGCGTGGCGCCCGTTGCGCCTCGTCGACCACCATCAACTGCGCGGGGGCGACTTCGGCGGAGCGGTTGCCCAGCGAACTGAAATGGCTCTGGGTGAAGTGATGCAGCGGTACCTGCACAGCGGGTGCCTGGCTGTCTTGCCAGCGCAGGAACTGTTGCCCGGCAATCAGCGTGACCAGCAACGCCAAGCTGGCGAACAAGCCTTGTTGCAGAGGCCGCGGCGCAATGCGCAATTGGGCAAGACGTTGGCGATTCATCCTGAAACTCCTCCCGCTCCGATGGCGATGTGGTTAGGCAAGCCTGAGCCTGCGCTTCTCGATAGGAAGGACATTGCAGCCTGCATGCCAGTTTTTTTCATTGGATTAAATGCAATAAAATCAATAACTTACAGATAATCTGAAGAAACCGCCGACACGCATCCTGCACGATGCCCCGAGGTCGACCGGGCGAAATGCACGATCGACACCACCCGCCCGGAGGGCATTTGCAAAACAGGGGGAACTTTGCCGAGCGGCAAGCGGCCTGAAGCAGACCCGGCCACGCTCTGGGCATGGGAAAATCGGCCAGATTTCAGCCTGTTAGCCAATTCAGGCGCAGATATCTAAGCTGCAAGCCGTGCAATACATCAGAATCAATCTTGCAACTTGCCCGATTTCCCCGGGACTAAATAAGACTATTCATTAAAGGAGCCCGGAAAATGGAGTCATCGCCGGAGAATCAAGGCCGCATCCTTCTGGTGGATGATGAATCCGCGATCCTGCGTACCTTCCGCTATTGCCTGGAGGACGAGGGCTACACCGTGGCCACCGCCAACAGCGCGGCCCAGGCCGACGCCCTGTTGCAACGCCAGGTGTTCGACCTGTGCTTCCTCGACCTGCGCCTGGGTGAGGACAACGGCCTCGACGTGCTGGCGCAGATGCGCGTGCAGGCGCCCTGGATGCGGGTGGTGATTGTCACCGCCCACTCCGCCGTGGACACCGCGGTGGACGCGATCCAGGCCGGTGCCGCCGACTACCTGGTCAAGCCCTGCAGCCCGGATCAACTGCGCCTGGCCACCGCCAAGCAACTGGAAGTGCGCCAGCTTTCGGCACGTCTGGAGGCTCTGGAAGGCGAGGTACGCAAGCCCAAGGACGGCCTGGATTCTCACAGCCCGGCAATGAAGGTGGTGCTGGAAACCGCCCGCCAGGTCGCGGGTACCGACGCCAACATCCTGATCCTCGGCGAGTCCGGAACGGGCAAGGGCGAGCTGGCCCGGGCCATCCACGGCTGGAGCAAACGGGCGAAGAAGTCCTGCGTGACCATCAACTGCCCCTCCTTGACCGCCGAGCTGATGGAGAGCGAACTCTTCGGCCACAGCCGCGGGGCCTTTACCGGGGCCAGCGAAAGCACCTTGGGTCGGGTCAACCAGGCCGACGGTGGCACGCTGTTTCTGGACGAGATCGGCGATTTTCCACTGACCCTGCAACCCAAGCTGCTGCGCTTTATCCAGGACAAGGAATACGAGCGCGTCGGCGACCCGGTGACCCGCCGCGCCGATGTGCGCATCCTCGCCGCCACCAACCTCAACCTCGAGGACATGGTGCGCGAAGGACGTTTCCGCGAAGACCTGCTGTACCGCCTCAACGTCATCACCCTGCACCTGCCGCCGCTGCGCGAACGCAGCGAGGACATCCTGACCCTGGCCGATCGCTTCCTCGCGCGCTTCGTCAAGGAGTACTCGCGACCGGCCCGGGGCTTCAGCGACGAGGCCCGGGAAGCCCTGCTCAACTACCGTTGGCCGGGCAACATCCGCGAACTGCGCAACGTGGTGGAGCGGGCGAGCATCATCTGTTCCCAGGAATGGGTGGAGATCAGCCACCTCGGCATGGCCGAGCAGCCCACCAACAATGCGCCGCGAATCGGCGCGCCCTTGAGCCTGGAGGAACTGGAAAAGGCCCATATCGGCGCGGTCCTGGCCACCAGCGAAACCCTGGACCAGGCGGCCAAGACCCTCGGCATCGACGCCTCGACGCTGTACCGCAAGCGCAAACAGTACAACCTGTGAGCAGTACCCTATGAAGCTAGCGATGAAACTGCGGACCCGGCTGTTTCTGAGCATCTCGGCCCTGATCACCGTGGCCCTGCTGGGGCTGGTGCTCGGGCTGGTCAGCGTGATGCAGATGGCCAGCAGCCAGGAATCGCTGATCCGCAACAACTTCATCACCCTGGACCTGGGGCTCAAGCTGCGCCAGACCCTGGGCGACCAGCTGATCATCATGCTCAGCAGCAAACCCGACCGCGCCGCCCTGGAGGCCTCCCGGCAGCACTACCTGGAGTTGCTCGACCAGGGCATCGCCCACGAACAGCAGAACCAGACCCCGAGCGGCTTCACCCAGGCTCGCAGCGACTACCTGAGCTTTTACCAGGCCTTCGAACACAGCAATGGCCCTGACTCGGGGATGAGCGAGAACAACCCACTGACCGAACGCTTCAATACCCTGCGCAATGGCTTGATCAACGAACACAAGCGCGCCCTGGACAACATCAGCCTGGTGCAGCACCAGGCCCGTGACCATGCGTTGCTGGTGGCCGGCCTGCTGGGCCTGGTGGGGCTGGCGGTGCTGATCATCGGCTTTGTCACCGCCCATGCCATTGCCCGGCGTTTCGGCGGCCCCATCGAGGCCCTGGCCAAGGCTGCGGACAAGATCGGCCAGGGCAATTTCGACGTCACCCTGCCCATTTCCGCCGCCGCGGAGATGAACCTGCTGACCCGGCGCTTCGGCATCATGGCCGAAGCCCTGCGCCAGCATCAGGCAACCAATGTCGACGAGTTGCTGGCCGGCCAGCAGCGCCTGCAAGCGGTGCTCGACAGCATTGACGACGGCCTGCTGATGATCGATCGCCAAGGCCGCCTGGAGCACCTCAACCCGGTAGCCCAGCGCCAGTTGGGCTGGGATCAGGAACGCCTCGGCCAGGGCCTGGGCACGGCCCTGCAGCGCCCGGAACTGGACGAACAACTGCAACTGGTGTTGCGTGGCGGCAATCTGGAACGGGCCCCGGAGGATCTGAATATCGAGGTGGACGGCGAATCGCGCCTGCTGACCTACAGCCTGACCCCGGTGAGCCACACCCAGGGCCATATCCTCGGTGCGGTGATGGTGCTTCACGACGTCACCGAACAGCGGGCCTTCGAGCGTGTACGCAGCGAGTTCGTGCTGCGCGCGTCCCACGAACTGCGCACCCCGGTTACCGGTATGCACATGGCCTTCGGCCTGCTTCAGGAGCGGCTGCACTTTGCCGAGGAATCCCGGGAAACCGACCTGCTCAATACGGTCAACGAAGAAATGCAGCGCCTGATGCAATTGATCAACGACCTGCTGAACTTCTCGCGCTACCAGAACGGCCTGCAGAAGCTCAACCTGGCCCCTTGTCCCCTGGAGGAGCTGCTGGACCAGGCCCAGGGCCGCTTCAACGAGCAGGCACAACGCCAGGGCATCGACCTGCTGCTGGAAATCCAGGCGCCGCTGCCACGGCTGCATGCCGACCGGCCGCAGCTGGAGCGGGTGCTGGACAACCTGATCGACAACGCCTTGCGCCATACCGCCAGCGGCGGGCAGATCCGCCTGCAAGCGCGGCGCCATGGCGAGCGGGTGATTGTCAGCGTCGAGGACAATGGCGAGGGCATCGCCTATGGCCAACAGGGGCGAATCTTCGAACCCTTCGTCCAGGTGGGACGCAAGAAAGGCGGCGCCGGGCTCGGACTGGCCTTGTGCAAGGAAATCGTCCAGCTCCACGGCGGACGGATGGGGGTTTACTCAAGGCCGGGGCAGGGCACCCAGTTCTACCTGGCACTGCCGCTCTAGGCTTCGTCGTCCATGCGCCGGGCCACCAGGCGTCGGCCGCGCGTGATCAACTCACTGAACTGCAGAGCACTCAAGGCGTGGGCGAACAGCCAGCCCTGGCCATAGCTCACGCCCTCGCTGCTGAGCAACAGGGCCTGGTCCTCGAACTCGATGCCTTCGGCTATCACCTTGAGCTTCAGCGCATGGGCCATGCGAATGATGTGCGGCGCCACGCCACTGCTGGCGGCATCATGGCCCAGGGCATCGATAAAGGCCTTGTCGATCTTCAGGCAATCCACCGGCAGGCTCTGCAGGTAGGCCAGGCTGCAATAGCCGGTGCCGAAATCGTCGATCAGCACCTGATGCCCGACATCCCGCAGGGCTTGCAGATTGTTGCGTGCCACCACCACATCGATCAGGCCGCGCTCGGTGACCTCGAAGGCGATCTGCCGCGCCGCCACCTTGTGCAGCGCCAGCAGGCGCGCCATCACCAGGCCGATGCGCGGCACCATGACATCGCAGGCCGCCAGGTTGACCGAGATGTACAGCTGTGGATTGGCCCGCAGCAACTGCCCCAGTTGCTCCAGCAGGCGTTGCAGGACGAAGTCAGTGATCTGGCGGATCTGCCCGGTGTTTTCCGCCAGGGGGATGAACAGGTCGGGGCTGGTCAGGGTGCCGTCCGGCCGCCGCCAGCGCAGCAGCGCTTCGGCACCGACGCACAGCCGGCTGCTCAAGTCGAAGATCGGCTGGTACAACACCTGCAACTCGCCGCGACGCAGGGCGCCTTGCAGCTCCGCCCCCAGTGACTGGCGCTGACGCACCAGCTGGTACACCAGCGCGCCAAAGAACAGCGCCAGCAACAGGCTGACCGGCAGCAACCACCACCAGCCGTCGAGCATTTCCGCCGGCATGCTGGCCCGCGGCGCGATCATCACCAACTGGTATTCGGGATTGTGCGTCGGCATGCGATAGATCAGCAGGTTCTGAGTCACCTGCAAGGCCCCGTCGCGACCCGCTCGCCAGGGCTCCACCGGTGGCCAGGCGCGGGCCGGCCCCAACACCGGAATCGCCCGGGTGCCGTGATCCACTACCACCATCAGGCTGCCGTCCACGGGCAGGTCGACCACATCGGTCAAGTGCCCGCGGGAAGTGGCCACACGAAAATTGCCCCGCCCCAACATCAGCGCGGCCAGGTTTTCATTGGGTTCGGCCGACGTGTTGAGCCAGTAGCTGTAGGTCGGCCCGCGAATATCCGGCGCACGCAACGCCGACTCCAGGTTTTGCCGCGGCCAGTTGGAGCAGCTCTGGGTGGCGTCCAGGTAGGCGGCTTCATAGATGAAGCGATAGCTGTAGCTGATCTGTTGCAGGGCCGCGATCAGCTCGGCGTTGCACTCGCGCAGTGGCTGGGCCTCGAGCGCATCCAGGCCCTCGCGCAATTGTCCGAACAGTTGCTCCAGGCGCTCCAGGAAGCGCTGGCCCTGGGCATTCATCTGTTCGCTTTCCTGCTGCTGCACCTGATGCATGGCCAGCCCGACACTGCCCAGCAACAGTAGCGCCGCACTCAGCGCAGCCGTCAGCATCGCCAGCAACCAGGGGCGATGGAACCAGGTGCGCTGGGGCTCGTGAACAGCCGGCATTTGGCAAGATCCGAAGGATTAGCAATGAGTTATAGCAACTGATTGGCCAATCGGCGCGGACCGTCCGGCGGCGTCATTATTTTGGCTGGTTGAGCACCTGGAGGATCGCTGCACTTTCAGCGTCCGGGGTTCCGTCGAAGCGACCCGGGCGATAGTGCATCTGGAAGGCCGCCAGTACATGGCGGGTAGCGACATCCAGTTCGCCGGTCTGCGGCGTGGCATAACCCAGGCGCGCCAGCTGCTGCTGGAACCAGGTGATGCTTGGCAGGCTCAGCGCAAAGTAGGCCTGCTGACGCGCCACCGCCTGGGCTTCAGGCCACTGGCCGAGCCCGGCGTCGGCCAGGCGCTTCCAGGGAAACAGCGGGCCTGGGTCCAGCTTGCGCAGGGGGGCAATGTCGCTGTGCCCGATGATGTGCTGCGGGGAAATATTGTGGCGCTTGCTGATGTCCTTGAGCAGCACGATCAGGTTCTGCACCTGCGCTTCGCTATAGGGATACCAGAGCCGTCCATTGGGGCCGTCGCGAAAGCCCGGGTTGACGATCTCGATGCCGATGGAGCTGGAATTGAGCCAGGTACGGCCCTGCCACTGGCTCTCGCCGGCATGCCAGGCGCGGTACTGCTCGTCCACCAGCTGGTAGATGGTGGCCGCCTTGTCGTCGCCAATCAGGTAATGGGCACTGACCTGGCCGTGGGTCAACAGGGCCAGGGAGCGCTCCAGGGACGCCGAGGTGTAATGAACCACGATGAACTGGGCACGGGAGTCGTAGTTGACCGAAGGATGGCGGGTGTCGATACGCGGACCACTGGCGCAGCCAGCCAGGACCAGCAGAGAGAAGGCAAGGGCAAGAAGTTTCATGGCAAAGGGCAGTACGCTAAAAAATAATGCAACAGTGTAACGTACTGCCTTCGCCCGCATGGGCAAAACAATGCTCGCCGCCAGGAATCAACCGCTGCCTCAACCGGCCTCGACCCGGTTGCGGCCGGCATCCTTGGCCCGGTACAACGCCTGATCGGCTCTTTTGATCACCAGTTCGCTGCGATCACCGGCCTTGAACGCACTGAGGCCGACCGACACGGTGATGGTCACCGGCTCGCCCTTGAAGTGGAACGGACAGGCTTCGATCGCTGCCCGCAAGGCTTCGACAATCCGCATACCTGTAGGCCAGGGGGTATTGGGCAGCAGCAGGACGAACTCCTCGCCGCCAAAGCGGGCAATGAAGTCGCTGCCGCGCAAGCGCTTGCGCAATACGTTGGCGATGATCTTCAGCACCTTGTCGCCGGCCAGGTGACCATAGTTGTCGTTGATCCGCTTGAAGTGATCGAGGTCGAGCATGGCCAGCAGCAGGCTGTTGCCATGTTGCTGCCACTGGCCAACCTCGTGCTCCAGGCGCTCGGCCCAGGCCGCGCGGTTGGGCAAGCCGGTCAATGGATCGACCAAGGCTTTCTGCCGCTGTTCTTCCAGGTGCTCGCGATAGCCCTGGGCTTCCTGCTCCATGCTGGACACGCGCTCGGCCAGGCTTTGCAGGCGGGCGGCGACTTCCTGCTCACGCTCGTCGCGCTGCTTCTGATGCTGGTCCATGGTGCCCAGCAAGCCCTCCAGGTGACTTTCCAGCACTTGCTTGAGGTCATCCAGGTCAGCCGCTTCCTGCACGCTGCTCTGCAGGCCATCGACCTGCTCACGGATCTGCGTATCCATGGCCCGCGCCGCCGAACTGCTGTCGGCATGACCATCGCTGGCCGCCTGCAGATTGCTCTGGAAGGACTCCAGGCGCTCGTTGAGCTGCTTGAGATAGGCCTCGAACTCGTGCTGGCCGGAGTCGGTGATCGCCAGCATCAGCACCGCCAGATCGTCGAGGATCGGCAGCAGTTCGTACCAGTTCAACCCATGTTGCAGGCGGTCGCGCATGGCCTCGGCCTGGGGCCGATGACGCTCCGGCAGGCTCAGGTCGTCGAGCAACCCCAGCAGCGTGTGCTCGATGTGCTTGGCCACCGAGCTGTAGGACGGCTCTGGGGAATCCGGCAGGGCATAGAGCACATCGTGCTCCGGCTGCTCGGGATCGATGGCCGCCAGGGCCTCGGCCATCACCGGCGGCAGGGGCAGGCTGTCCAGCAGCATCGCTGCGGAAACGGGCGCCAGAGGCAGCAATTCGTCGGGATTGAGCGGCGCGACATCGTTTGGGGCGACCTCGGATGGCTCTACCGGAACCACGGCAAGCTGGGTCGCGAGCGGTGCGTCCGCTTCGGATTCAGGCTCGGCAGGCTCAGGCGTTGGCGCCTGATCGTCGTTTTCCGGCGCTGGGCTGGCTGCTGCTTCCACCAGCAGCACCGGGGGCACGAACGCCACCACCGGGGCCGGCGGCTCAGCGCTGGCGAGTTCAGGGGTTTCTGCGCTGAGCGATTCCGGCACCGCAGCGGCCTCCGGCTCGGCAGGGCTCGATATCGGCGGAGCCGGCAGCACTTCGGCGGCTTCAGGCAGGGGTGTGGTAGGGGTCTGATAGTGTTCGTGAGCCGCCTCATGCGCATCCTCAGGCTCGTCCGCTGGCGGGGCGACCTCCAGGCTCTGGGGCGCGGCAGGCAAGGGTGTCGGAGCGGCGGCAAGCGCTTCTGTCGGGCTGGTTGGATCGGTGCTTTCACGGCCACCGAACAGGCGCTGCAACAGGCTGGGTCGACCTGGCTCAGACGGGGTCTCCAGCTGGCTCAGGGCCTTGCCTTGCAGGTTGCTCAACTCTCCCAGCAACAGGGGAATCTCCCGCGCCTGGCTGACCCGGCCGTCGAGCTGCTTGGCGAAGGTCTTCAGCGGACGGCTGACTTCCCGGGGCAGGGGCAGGGACTGCAACTGGCTGACCAGGGACGTCAGGGCGTTGCTCATCTGCTCGACCCGGGTTTCGCGGCGCTGCTCGGAATCCAGCACGGCTTTCTCCAGACGCGGCAGCAGGGCTGCCAGCCCGGCGTCCATCTCGTCGGTGCGCACCACCTCGCGCATTTCCTTCATGCACTGGTCGACCGCACGATCAGTGCCTTCCGCCGCCAGGGTGCTGCGCACCAGGCCACGGCGCAGCAGGTCGAGACGAGCAGCCCAGCGGCGCTCGAGTTTTTCCTGCTGTTCAATACTCTTGAGGTATTTCTCTTTCCAGCGCTGGGCGTCGTCGCTCATTCATCGGTTCCGCGAGGGGCAGGACTCAACGCGGGCAATGCATCGGCCGTGAGCGAACCCGGCAGACGAATCTCTACCGCGACCGGCAGGTGATCGGATATGGGTTGGGCCAGGACCTCGACACGCTCCAGGGTCAGGCTGGGGCTGAGCAGAATGTGGTCCAGGCAGCGTTGCGGACGCCAGCTGGGGAAGGTCGCCTGGAGTTGCGGCGCCAACAGGCTGAGGTCGCGCAAGGGGGAATGCTCCAGCAGATCGCTGGCATGGGTGTTCATGTCGCCCATCAGCACCTGATGCTTGTAGCCGCCGATCAACTCACGGATATACGCCAGTTGCCGGGTGCGGGCCCGGGCACCGAGCGCCAGGTGCATCATCACCACCACCAGGGCCTCGGGGCCTTCGCCGAAACGCACGAGGATCGCACCACGACCTTTGGGGCCGGGCAGCGGATGGTCTTCGATGGCCCAGGGACGCAAGCGGCTGAGCACGCCATTGCTGTGCTGTGCCAGGCGTCCCAGGTTGCGATTGAGCTGTTGGTACCAGTAAGGGAAGGCGCCCAGTTGGGCCAGGTGTTCCACCTGATTGACGTAGCCCGAACGCAAGCTGCCGCCATCGGCTTCCTGCAGGGCCACCAGGTCGAAATCCCCAAGCAGGTTGCCGATTTTCTGCAGGTTGTCCGCTCGACCGTTGTGGGGTAACAGATGCTGCCAGCCACGCGTCAGGTAATGGCGATAGCGTTCGGTGCTGATACCGACCTGGATATTGAAGCTGAGTAAACGCAGGCGGCTGTCCGCCGGCAGGCCGGTCGAAGCCAAATGGTGCTCGTTGACCTGCGGATCATGCAGGCCAACGATGCGTTCCGAGCTCCAGCGCGGCATGGCGGCGGCGCTTACTTGGCCGCGCGCTCTTTGGCGATCAGCTGGTCGGCCACGCTCAGCGCGCCTTCAGGACCACCGGCGGTGCCCAGGTCGAAACGGTACTTGCCGTTGACCACCATGGTCGGTACACCAGTGATCTGATAGGCCTGGGCCTTCTTCTTGGCGTCCTCGACCTTGCCTTTGACGGCGAAGGAATTGTAGGTGCTCAGGAACTTGTCCTTGTCGACGCCTTCGCCAGTCAGGAACTCGGCCATCTCTTCGGGGGTGGCGAGTTTCTTGCCGCTGTGGATAGCTTCGAATACGGCCTTGTGTACCTTGTGCTCGACGCCCATGGCTTCCAGGGTGATGAACAGTTGGCCGTGAACGTTCCAGATGCCGCCGAACATCGCCGGAATACGCACGAAATTGACGTCGGCAGGGAGTTTTTCGACCCAGGGATTGATGGTCGGCTCGAAGGCGTAGCAGTGCGGGCAGCCATACCAGAACAGCTCCACTACTTCGATCTTGCCAGGCACGGCAACCGGAACGGCGCTGCTCAACTCGACATAGGTTTTACCGGCTTCAAGCGGCTCGGCGGCTTGAGCGGTCACACCGAACAGGCTGGCGGTGACGAGAGCGGCGCTGAGAATCAGATTACGCATGCTTTACTCCTGGACAATTTTGGCGCCTCGCGCGGCCTGATTGCAGACAGGCCATGGCGGGCTTGAGTTCGCTAGTGTAGCGGCAGACGCCATAAAAAAGGGCGGCCTGAGCCACCCTTTATACTTGCACCGTCAGATTAATCGATCATTAACGTTGCCGTGGCTTAGCACCCGCAGGAACGTCGATCGAGCGGGCCTCAGTGCAGGCCCTGAATATAGCTGGACACCGCTTCGATGTCTTTGTTGCTCAGCTTGGCAGCGATGCTGCGCATGACCAGAGTGTCGCCGTCGTTGGTGCGATTGCCTTCGCGGAAGTCGGTCAGTTGCTTGGCTACATACTGTGCGTGCTGGCCGCCCAGATGAGGGAAACCGGCCGCTGCGTTACCCGCGCCATTCGGCGAGTGGCAACCGGTGCAGGCAGGCATGCCCTGATCCAGCTTGCCGCCGCGGAACAGTTCCTCGCCACGGGCCACGACTTTCGGATCTGCTGCGCCGACGCTGCCTTTCTGGCTGGCGAAGTAGGCGGCGATATCAGACATGTCCTGATCGCTCAGGTTGGTTAGCAGGCCGGTCATTTCCAGCACCTGGCGCTTGCCCGACTTGATATCGTGCAACTGCTTCTCCAGGTACTTTTCCCCCTGACCCGCCAGTTTTGGAAAGTTTGGCGCCATGCTGTTCCCATCAGGGCCGTGGCAAGCGCCACAGACTGCGGCTTTCGCCTGACCGGCAGCAGCGTCGCCTGCGGCATGGGCAACGCCTGTGATGCCCAGGGTCAACAGCAGACTCACGAGTAATTTGTTCATCAGCTAATCCAACTACGGCTAAGGGTTAAGAGTTATGGGCCGGGATCACTCGCTCATCCAATGGATGATGGCTCGGTAATCCTCGGCACTGCAGTCCATGCACAAACCACGCGGCGGCATCGCCTTGAAACCCTGGGTCACGTGTTGCACCAGCGTCTCCATACCTTGCGCCAACCTCGGCGCCCAAGCTTCCTGGTCGCCCTTGCGGGGCGCCGTGGGTAGTTGGCCGGAATGACAAGCCCCACAAACACGGTTGTACACAGCTTCCGGATCCTGTGTAGCCTGAGCGCTGTAAAGCGGCACCAAGACACCGGCAGCTAGCAGCCATTTCGTCATAAAACGACCTTTTCAGGGTTGAGAGCGTGATGCGTTCTAGTGCGCATTCAAGGTTTATCGCTCTCGTGTACTTCATCCTACGCTGGGACAAAGCGCACACAAAATCTGCGGCATTATATACTGGCGCTACTGAAACGGAAACGACACCGCTCGCCGCGTCCACTCTCGGCATCGCCCCTATCTCGGAAATCCCATGCAACTCAAGAACCCCATCCTCGGCCTGTGCCAACAGGCTACGTTCATGCTCAGCGCCGCCAAAGTCGACCAATGCCCTGACGATGCCGGCTTTGAAGTGGCCTTTGCCGGGCGTTCCAACGCCGGCAAATCCAGCGCCCTGAACACCCTGACCCACGCCAGCCTGGCGCGCACCTCGAAAACCCCGGGGCGTACGCAGTTGTTGAACTTCTTCAAGCTAGACGACGATCGCCGTCTGGTCGACCTGCCGGGCTACGGTTACGCCAAGGTGCCGATCCCGCTCAAGCAGCACTGGCAGCGCCACCTGGAAGCCTACCTGGGCAGCCGCGAGAGCCTCAAAGGGCTGATCCTGATGATGGATATTCGCCATCCCATGACCGACTTCGACCTGCTTATGCTGGATTGGGCGGTCGCCAGTGGCATGCCGATGCATATCCTGCTGACCAAGGCCGACAAGCTGACCTACGGCGCAGCCAAGAACACCCTGCTCAAGGTCCAGGCGCAGATCCGCAAGGATTGGGGCGACACCATCACCATTCAACTGTTCTCGGCGCCCAAGCGCATGGGCCTGGAAGAGGCTTACAGCGTGCTGGCGAACTGGATGGAACTGGCGGACAAAAGCGCCGAAGTCGAGGCCTGAGAGCCATAAGGAAAACTGCCTGGGGGATGATCAGGCAAGGCAAAAGCGCGGTTCGAAAGCGGAGTTTACTGGCTGTAAATGAGCATTTCGCAGCGCGCTTTTAACGCAGCATGGTCATTCCACAGGCAGTTTTCTCGAGGCAAAAAAAACCCCGGACTTCATATGGGGAGGGGGAAGTTCGGGGTTCAAGTTCTAGACCGCTAGGGCGGGGTCCAGATATCTGCCAACACTTAACACAACATAGGAGCATCGAAGGGCTTCACCAGCCATTCAGTAACTCTGAGTGGGCGCTCGCCGATTTAGTTCCAACCCATTGCAAAAACTATTGGCAATAAGCGATGAAAATTTCCGTGCTAATAGCCTTTAGCCAGCTATTACCGCGACACTATGCCGCGGCAAAAGCCGCTAAAAAGTGCCCTTAGTGGGCCTCATCCCAGTTATTTCCTACCCCGACTTCCACCAATAGCGGTACATCCAGGGTCGCTGCGGCGCTCATATGGCGGCGAATTTCTTCGCTGACCTGCTCCACCAGGTCTTCCCGCACTTCCAGCACCAGTTCGTCGTGCACCTGGAGAATCACCCGGGCATCGAGCCCCGACGAGGCCAGCCAGTTGTCCACCGCCACCATGGCTTTCTTGATGATGTCTGCCGCCGTGCCCTGCATGGGCGCGTTGATCGCCGTGCGCTCGGCAGCGGCTCGCTCCTGGGGCTTGTTGGAATTGATTTCCGGCAGATACAGGCGGCGCCCGAAGATGGTTTCCACATAACCCTGGTCCGCCGCCTGGGCGCGGGTGCGGTCCATGTACTCGCGCACCCCTGGGTAGCGGGCGAAGTAAGTATCGATATAGGCCTTGGCCTGCTTGGTATCGACACCGATGTCCTTGCCCAGCTTCTGCGCCCCCATGCCGTAGATCAGGCCGAAGTTGATGGCCTTGGCACTGCGGCGCTGGTCGGAAGTCACGTCCTCGAGGTCGACCTTGAACACCTCGGCCGCGGTGGCGGTGTGCACGTCCAGGTTGTTGCGGAAGGCGTTGAGCAGGCCTTCGTCCCGAGACAGGTGGGCCATGATCCGCAACTCGATCTGCGAATAGTCCGCCGCCAGCAGCTTGTAGCCGGCCGGCGCGACAAAGGCCTGGCGAATGCGCCGGCCTTCAGCGGTACGCACCGGGATGTTCTGCAGGTTCGGATCGCTGGACGACAGGCGTCCGGTAGACGCCACCGCCTGGTGATAGGAGGTATGGATGCGCCCGGTGCGCGGGTTGATCTGCTCCGGCAGGCGATCGGTATAGGTGCTTTTGAGTTTGCTCATGGAGCGGTACTGCATCAGCACCCGCGGCAGCGGGTAGTCGTCCTCCGCCAGCTTGGCCAGGACTTCCTCGGCAGTGGAGGGCTGGCCCTTGGCGGTCTTCTTCAGCACCGGCAGGCCCAGCTTGTCGTAGAGAATCGAACCCAGCTGCTTGGGCGAGCCCAGGTTGAATTCCTCCCCGGCAATTGCGTAGGCCTCACGCTCCAGGGCGACCATCTTGTCCCCCAGCTCGACGCTCTGCACCCCCAGCAACTTGGCATCCACCAGGGCGCCCTGGCGCTCGATGCGCGCCAGTACCGGCACCAGCGGCATCTCGATATCGGTCAGCACGCTGGCCAGGCTCGGGATGGCCGTCAGCTTGTCGAACAGGGTCTGGTGCAGGCGCAGGGTCACGTCGGCATCTTCGGCGGCATAGGGCCCGGCCTGCTCCAGCGGGATCTGGTCGAAGGTCAGCTGCTTGGCGCCCTTGCCGGCGATGTCCTGGAAGCTCACGGTGCTGTGGTCCAGGTATTTCTGCGCCAGGCTGTCCATGTCATGACGGGTGGCCGTGGAATTGAGCACATAGGATTCGAGCATGGTGTCGAAGGCAATGCCACGCATGCTGATGCCATGGGCCGGATCGCCACCGATGGCGCAATTGGCCAGGATGTTCATGTCGAACTTGGCGTGCTGGCCGACCTTGAGCAGCTTGGGATCTTCCAGCAATGGCTTGAGAGCCAGCAGCACCGCATCACGATCGAGCTGCTCCGGCGCCCCCATATAGGAGTGGGTCAGCGGCACATAGGCGGCCTCGCCAGCCTGCACCGAGAAGGACAGGCCCACCAGTTGCGCCTGCTGCGCATCGATACCGGTGGTTTCGGTGTCGAAGGCGATCAGCTTGGCGTTCTTCAGCTTCTCCAGCCAGGCGTCGAAACGCGCCTGGTCGAGGATGGTTTCATAACGCAGTTCCAACGGCTCCTGCTCAGCGGCCTCGGGTTGTGGCGCAGCAGCTGGTGCCTCGCTGGCACCGAGTTCGACGCGCTTGGCATCGCGTTGCAGGTCGTCGAACCAGCTCTTGAATTCCAGCAGGCTATAGAGCTCCGCCAGCTTGTCGCGATCCGGCTCGCGCAGGTGCAGGTCGTCCAGCCCCACATCCAGGGCCACGTCCACCTTGATGGTGGCCAACTGATAGGAAAGGAAGGCCATTTCCTTGTGCTCTTCGAGCTTGGCCGGCAGGGTCTTGGCCCCGCGAATCGGCAGGGTCGGCACGATGTCGAGCTGCTCGTAGAGCTCCTTCAAGCCACCATTGACCCCCACCAGCAGGCCGGAAGCGGTCTTCGGACCAATGCCCGGAACCCCCGGAATGTTGTCGGAAGAGTCGCCCATCAGCGCCAGGTAATCGATGATCTGCTCGGGAGCGACGCCGAATTTCTCCTTCACGCCCTCCACGTCCATGCTGCTACCGGACATGGTGTTGACCAGCGTAATGTGCCCATCCACCAACTGCGCCATGTCCTTGTCGCCGGTGGAAATCACCACCGGACGATCCGCCGCCGCGCTGCTGCGGGCCAGGGTGCCGATCACGTCATCGGCCTCGACGCCTTCGACGCACAGCAGGGGGAAACCCAGGGCGATCACGCTGGCGTGCAAGGGCTCGATCTGCACCCGCATATCGTCCGGCATGCTCGGGCGATTGGCCTTGTACTCGGCGTACATGTCATCGCGGAAGGTGCCGCCCTTGGCGTCGAAGACCACGGCGAACGGGCTGTCCGGGTACTGCTTGCGCAGGCTCTTGAGCATGTTCAGCACGCCCTTGACCGCACCGGTGGGCAGGCCTTTGGAGGTGGTCAGCGGTGGCAGCGCATGGAAGGCGCGATACAGATAGGAAGAACCGTCCACCAGGACGAGGGGGGCTTGGCTCATGAGTAGGATCAACCTTTTCGGCGGGTCCGGCGCTAGAATAGCGGGACCGTTGACGACAAAGGGACAAGGTTATCATGCGCACACTGAATCGCTTGCTGCTGGCCAGCTTGATTGCAATCGCCCCACTGGCCGTGATCGCCGCCGAGGATGCGCCGTCAGCGGACCCGGAAGTGACCATTCGCACGGAAGGCGACAAGACCATCCAGGAATACCGGCAAAACGGCTTCCTGTATGCCATCAAGGTCACGCCAAAGGGTGGCAAGCCCTATTTCCTGGTGCGCGCCGATGGCTCGGACGGCAACTTCATTCGTTCGGATCAGCCGGATATGCTGATTCCCGCGTGGAAAATATTCGAGTGGTAAACCACTTCGATTTCAACTCAATGGCGCCGGCCTGAGCCCGGCGCCCGTACTGGCAGTGCTCAACCATGTCTGTGTTTACTCCCCTGGCTCGGCCCGAGCTGGAAACCTTTCTCGCCCCCTACGGGCTCGGCCGCCTGCTTGACTTCCAGGGGATCGCCGCTGGCAGCGAAAACACCAATTTCTTTATCAGCCTGGAACAGGGCGAGTTCGTCCTGACCCTGGTGGAACGTGGCCCGGTGCAGGAAATGCCGTTCTTCATCGAACTGCTGGACGTGCTGCACGACGCCAACCTGCCAGTGCCCTACGCGCTGCGCACCACCGACGGCGTGGCCCTGCGTGAGCTGGCGGGCAAGCCGGCGCTGCTGCAACCGCGCCTGGCGGGCAAGCACATCCAGCACGCCAACGCCCAGCATTGCGCCCAGGTTGGCGAACTGCTCGGCCATCTGCATGTGGCCACCAAGGACCGGATGATCAAGCGCAAGACCGATCGCGGCCTGGACTGGATGCAGGAACAGGGCGCACAACTGCTGCCGCACCTGGATGCAACGGCCCAGGCGCTGCTGCAACGGGCGCTGGACGAAATCAACCAACAGAAGACCGCAATCCTCGCCCTGCCTCGGGCCAATATCCATGCCGACCTGTTCCGCGACAACGCCATGTTCGAAGGCACCCACCTCACCGGTCTGATCGACTTCTACAACGCTTGTTCGGGCCCCATGCTCTACGACGTGGCGATTGCCCTGAACGACTGGTGCTCGGATGCCGAAGGCGTGCTCGATGGCCAGCGCGCCCGAGCCCTGCTGGGCGCCTACGCGGCGCTGCGGCCGTTCACTGCGGCGGAAGCCGAGCTCTGGCCGACCATGCTGCGGGTAGCCTGCGTGCGCTTCTGGCTGTCACGCCTGATTGCCGCCGAAAGCTTTGCCGGCCAGGACGTGCTGATTCACGACCCGATGGAATTCCAGCAGCGCCTGGAACAGCGCCAGCAAGCCAGAATCGCCCTGCCTTTCGCCCTCTGAAATGCACTGCGGGCGAACCCGCTCCCACAAGATGATGAACATCTGTAGGAGCGGGCTCGCCCGCGAAAAACAACCCGTAACAGTCCCTGCCTACAACTGCTCCAGGCAGCCCGCCAGGTCGTTGCCCAGCTTCTCCAGCACCTGCTCATAGCCCTGGGCGGTGGCCGGCGTATAGCCACCCAGCGCATCCAGCTCCGCCAGCTTCACCGGCAAGCCGGCCACCAGGGTTTCCGCCAGTCGCGGACGCAGCGGCGGCTCGCTGAACACACAGGTCTTGCCCACCTGCTGCAAGCGCGCGCGCATCGCTGCGACATGCTGCGCGCCCGGCTGCACTTCGGCGGCCACGCTGAACACCCCGGTGTGCTTGAGGCCATAGGCATCCTCGAAATAGTCGAAGGCCTCGTGGAACACGAAGTAGGGCTTGCCGGCGATTCCGGCCAGGCGCGCCTTCAAGCGCTCATCCAGGGCATCCAGGCGCGTATCGAAGGCTTTCAGGTTGCTCTGGTAACGAGCGGCGTTGGCCGGATCGGCCGCGCTCAGGTCGGCGGCGATGCGGGTAGCGATCACCCGGGCATTGACCGGCGACAGCCAGAGGTGCGCGTCCAGGGTGCCGGGGCGATGATCGTGGTCATGCTCGTCGGCCTCTTCGGCGTGGGAGTGGCTATCCTCGGCGAAATGCCGGAGTTTCATCCCGGGCAGGTCCTGTACCGCCACCGACGGCAGGCTGCGGCCCTTCAATACCCGCGGCAGAAAGCCCTCCATGTCCGGGCCGATCCAGTACAGCAGGTCCACGGTCTGCACCTTGCGTACATCGGAGGGGCGCAGCGCATAGTTGTGCGGCGAAGCCCCCGGCGGCAGCAACACCTCGGGCACCGCCACGCCATCCTGCACCGCCGCCGCGATCAACTGCAGGGGCTTGATGCTGGTGAGCACCCGGACTTCGGCCTGGGCCGAGCCGATCGCGAACAGGCCGAGGGTAAAAGCGACAAAAAGGCGAAAAAGTCTGGGCACGATGGACACTCGAAGAGGCGAGAACGGGTAACATAATAACGTCTCTCACCAACCTCGTCGCCGCCCATGCCTAAAACACCCCTTGCCAGCCGACCACACGACCACTCTCACTGCGTCCACAGCGCACTGTCTGAGGCCGACGCCCTGTGCGCACGGCAAGGCCTGCGCCTGACCGCCCTGCGCCGGCGGGTGCTGGAGCTGGTGTGGCAAAGCCACAAGCCCTTGGGCGCCTACGACATCCTCGCCGTGCTCAGCGAGCAGGACGGCCGCCGCGCCGCGCCGCCGACCGTGTACCGAGCCCTGGACTTCCTCCTGGAAAACGGCCTGGTGCACCGCATTGCCTCGCTCAACGCCTTTGTCGGCTGCAACCACCCGGAGCACGCGCACCAGGGCCAGTTCCTGATCTGCCGCGAGTGCCACGCGGCCATCGAGCTGGAACAGAAATCCATCAGCGACGCCATCATCAGCAGCGCCCAGGACGTCGGTTTCGTGGTCGAAGGCCAGACCGTCGAAGTGGTCGGGCTCTGCTCGGGCTGCCAGGGGGCGTGATGAGCACTGCGTTGATCCGCCTCGAGCAGGTCGGGGTGAATTTTGCCGGGCAAAGCGTACTGGAGAATATCCAGCTCAGCGTCGAGCCCGGGCAGATCGTCACCCTGATCGGCCCCAATGGCGCCGGCAAGACCACCCTGGTGCGCGCCGTGCTCGGCCTGCTCAAGCCCGACAGCGGCAGCGTCTGGCGCAAGCCCAAACTGCGCGTGGGCTACATGCCGCAGAAACTTCATGTCGACCCGACCCTGCCCCTGTCGGTGCTGCGCTTCCTGCGCCTGGTGCCGGGTGTGGACCGCGCCCGAGCCCTGGCCGCGCTCAAGGAGGTCGGCGCCGAACAGGTGATCGACAGCCCGGTGCAAAGCATTTCCGGTGGCGAGATGCAGCGCGTGCTGCTGGCCCGGGCGCTGCTGCGCGAGCCGGAACTGCTGGTGCTCGACGAACCGGTGCAAGGCGTCGACGTCGCCGGCCAGGCCGAGCTCTACAGCCTGATCACCCGCCTGCGGGACCGTCACGGCTGCGGCGTGCTGATGGTTTCCCACGACCTGCACCTGGTGATGAGCACCACCGACCAGGTGGTCTGCCTCAACCGTCATGTCTGCTGCTCCGGCCACCCCGAGCAGGTAAGCGGCGACCCGGCCTTCGTCGAACTGTTCGGCAAGAACGCACCAAGCCTGGCGATCTACCACCACCATCACGATCACGCCCACGACCTGCACGGTTCAGTGGTCACCCAGCCCGCTGCGGGCGGCGCCCATGTCCATGGAGAAAACTGCAAGCATGGCTGATTTTCTGCTCTACGCCCTGCTTGCAGGTCTGGCCCTGGCGGTGGTCGCCGGCCCCTTGGGTTCGTTCGTGGTCTGGCGGCGCATGGCCTATTTTGGCGACACCCTGTCCCACGCCGCGCTGCTCGGGGTAGCCCTGGGCTTCCTGCTGGATGTCAGCCCGGCGGTGGCGGTCACCGTGGGCTGCCTGCTGCTGGCGGTGCTGCTGGTGACCCTGCAACAGCGCCAGCCCCTGGCATCCGACACGCTGTTGGGAATTCTCGCCCCCAGCACCCTGTCCCTGGGCCTGGTGGTACTAAGCTTCATGCATGAAGTGCGGATCGACCTGATGGCCTACCTGTTCGGTGACCTGCTGGCGATCAGCCCCGGCGACCTGGGGTGGATTCTCGGTGGCAGCGCCGCGGTGCTGTTGCTGCTGGTGGCGTTGTGGCGGCCCTTGCTGGCGATCACCGTGCACGAGGAGCTGGCCAGGGTCGAAGGCCTGCCCGTAGCCTCGCTGCGCATGGCGCTGATGCTGCTGATCGCCGTGGTGATTGCGGTAGCGATGAAGATTGTCGGGGTGCTGCTGATCACCTCCCTGCTGATCATCCCCGCCGCCGCCGCCCAGCGCCATGCCCGCTCGCCGGAGCAAATGGCCCTGGGCGCCAGCCTGCTGGGCATGCTCGCGGTCTGCGGCGGGTTGGCGCTGTCCTGGTTCAAGGACACCCCGGCCGGCCCCTCGATCGTGGTCACGGCCGCCGCATTGTTTCTGCTGAGTTTTGTTCTGCCCCGTCGAGGGGTGTAGACTTGCTCGCTTTTTGCGCAAATAGAGAGTCGCAGGAATGAAGCCGTTCGCCTCCCGTTATCTGCTCCTTGTCGCATTCTCCCTGCTGTTGGGGGCCTGCCAAAGCACGCCGCCGGCGGCCACCGAGGTCCCCGATGCGCGGGCCACGGCCATTGCGCAGCTGGAACAGAACATTGCCAGCAGCGAGCTGGCCACCGCCGAAGACCAGCTGGCCGCGCTCCAGGCGCAGACGCCGGATGATCCGCAGCTGGTGCAGTACCAGCGGCAGCTGGCTGAAGCCTATCTGCAACGCAGCCAGATCGTCCTGCAAAAGGGCGACGTGAATGCCGCCGCCACCGCCCTGAGCCGGGCCCGGGCCCTGATGCCCAAGGCGCCAGCGCTGACCGGCGGAGTCAACAACGCCATCGCCCATGCGCGCAAGGCCGAGCTGGACAAGGCCGAAGCCGCGCTCAAGGCAGCCGAGGCACGCCCGGCCGCGCGCTTGATCGACCCGACAGCGCCCAGCAGTACCATCGCCCTGAATGTCACGGATATCCGCAAACTGCGTCGACAACTCGATGCCCTGGCCGCCGATACGGTGAACTACCAGTGCGACGTGACCATCCAGGTGCCCCGCACCGAGGATTACCCCTGGCTGTCGACCTTGCTGGGCAAGCGCCTGAACAGGCTCGACCCCGACTTCCAGCAGAAGATCAGCCGGCAGATCGTGCGCCATGTACCGGCGCAAATGGTGCTGACCCCACGCCAGGCCCAGTGATTCCCGAGCGCCAGCCCATGGGCTGGCGCACCACCGCGCCCCGCCAGCCTGCCCCTAGAGCTGCATGACGCAAGCATCCGCGATTGTCGATGACCTTTGATCGCGTTATTGCCAAATGGCAGGATGATTGCAAAATAAATGCTAAGAACCTCTATACGGACAGGCTAAAATGCGCGCCCGGCTAACCGCTGATCCTTTTCTAACGCGCCCCACAAGGTTCGCTACGTGATCGAGTTTCAAAGTGTCCATAAAACCTACCGGGTCGCCGGTAAGGATATTCCCGCCCTGCACCCGACCAGTCTTCAGGTCGAGAATGGCCAGGTCTTCGGCCTGATCGGCCATTCCGGCGCGGGTAAAAGTACCCTGCTGCGCCTGATCAACCGCCTGGAGAACCCCAGCGGCGGCAAGATCATCGTCGATGGCGAAGAAATCACCGCGCTGGACGCCAATGGCCTGCGGCGCTTCCGCCAGCAAGTCGGGATGATCTTCCAGCACTTCAACCTGCTGTCGTCCAAGACCGTGGCCGACAACGTCGCGCTGCCCCTGACCCTGGCCGGCGAACTGTCGCGCAGCGACATCGAGCGCCGGGTGGCCGAGCTGCTGGCGCGAGTGGGCCTGGCCGACCACGCCAAGAAATACCCGGCGCAGCTGTCCGGCGGCCAGAAGCAGCGCGTCGGCATCGCCCGCGCCCTGGCCACCCAACCCAAGATCCTGCTGTGCGACGAGGCCACCAGCGCCCTCGACCCGCAGACCACCGCCTCGGTCCTGCAACTGCTGGCGGAGATCAACCGCGAACTCAAGCTGACCATCGTCCTGATCACCCACGAAATGGACGTGATCCGGCGCGTCTGCGACCAGGTGGCGGTGATGGATGCCGGCCGCATTGTCGAGCAAGGCTCGGTGGCCGAGGTGTTCCTGCATCCCAAGCACCCGACCACCAAGCGTTTCGTCCAGGAAGACGAGCAAGTCGACGAAGACGAGCAGCGCGACGACTTCGCCCACGTACCGGGGCGCATCGTGCGCCTGACCTTCCAGGGCGACGCCACCTACGCGCCGCTGCTGGGTACCGTGGCCCGGGAGACCGGGGTCGACTACAGCATCCTCGCCGGGCGCATCGACCGCATCAAAGACACCCCTTACGGGCAACTGACCCTGGCCATCACCGGCGGTGACATGGAGGCGGCCTTCGCCCGCTTCACCGCGGCGGATGTCCATATGGAGGTGCTGCGCTGATGGAAGCGAGCAATTTCTTCAACAACATCGACTGGCTGGAAATCAGCCAGGCCACCGTCGACACCCTGATGATGCTCGGCGGTTCGCTGCTGTTCACCGTGCTCCTGGGCCTGCCCCTGGGCGTGCTGCTGTTCCTTTGCAGCCCGCGCCAGCTGCTCGAGCAGAAAGGCCTGTACGCGCTGCTGTCGTTGATCGTCAACATCCTGCGCTCGCTGCCGTTCATCATCCTGCTGATCGTGATGATTCCCTTCACCGTGCTGATCACCGGCACTTCGCTGGGGGTGGCCGGGGCCATTCCGCCGCTGGTGGTGGGGGCCACGCCATTCTTCGCCCGGCTGGTGGAAACCGCCCTGCGTGAAGTGGATCGCGGCATCATCGAGGCCACCCAATCCATGGGCGCCAGCACCCGGCAGATCATTACCAACGCCTTGCTGCCAGAGGCCCGTCCGGGCATCTTTGCCGCCATCACCGTGACCGCCATCACCCTGGTGTCCTACACCGCCATGGCTGGCGTGGTGGGTGCCGGCGGCCTGGGCGACCTGGCGATCCGTTTCGGCTACCAGCGCTTCCAGACCGACGTGATGGTGGTCACCGTGGTCCTGCTGCTGGTTCTGGTTCAGGTTCTGCAAACCTTCGGCGATAAGCTGGTGGTGCACTTTTCCCGCAAATAACATTGCCGGCCCAGGCCGGCAGGCGCCCAGGTCGGGCGACTTACAAGGAGCTTGATCGATGAAAAAACTGCTCGTCGCTTTCGCAGCCGTGGCCGCGTTCTCCGCGCACGCCGCCGAAACCCTGACCGTGGCCGCCACACCGGTGCCCCACGCCGAGATCCTGGAATTCGTCAAACCGGCCCTGGCCAAAGAAGGCGTGGACCTCAAGGTCAAGGTCTTCACCGACTACGTGCAACCCAACGTACAGGTGGCCGAAAAGCGCCTGGACGCCAACTTCTTCCAGCACCAGCCGTACCTGGATGAGTTCAACAAGGCCAAGGGCACCAAACTGGTGAGCGTGGCCGGTGTGCACGTGGAGCCCCTGGGCGCCTACTCCAGCAAGTACAAGCAGCTTTCCGAACTGCCGGGCGGCGCCACCGTGGTCATCCCCAACGACGCCACCAACGGCGGCCGTGCGCTGTTGCTGCTGGACAAGGCCGGCCTGATCAAGCTCAAGGACTCGAACAACATCCTGGCCACCATCAAGGACATCAGCGAGAACGCCAAGGGCCTGAAATTCCGTGAACTGGAAGCCGCCACCATTCCGCGCGTGCTGACCCAGGTCGACCTGGCGCTGATCAACACCAACTACGCCCTGGAAGCCAAGCTGGACCCGGCCAAGGATGCCCTGGTGATCGAAGGCAAGGACTCGCCTTACGTGAACATCCTGGTGGCCCGTCCTGACGACAAGGACTCGGACGCCATGAAGAAGCTGATCACGGCCCTGCACAGCCCGGAAGTGAAGCAGTTCATCAACGAGAAGTACAAAGGCGCCATCGTGCCGGCGTTCTGATCGACTGCCGAAATACAAACGGGGCGCCTTGAGGCGCCCCGTTTTGTTTATGGCCGAACCTTACGCCGGCAAGCCGGCTGCCAAGGGTTATTTGCGCTGCAACATCAGCGGCAATTGGGCCACCAGTTTCTGGTTGTTCAGCGGCGCACGGATAAAGCCGCGCTGGCTGCCATCCGGGCCAATCACCGCCAGGTTGCCGCTGTGGTCCACGGTGTAGTTGGGCTTGCTGGTATCAGCCGGAATAAAGGGAATGCTCACCGCATTGGCGAGCTTCTGCAGGTCGTCCACCGAGGAGGCGGTCAGGCCCTTGAAGTCCTTGTCGAAGTAACCCAGGTACTGCTTGAGCTGCTGCGGCGTGTCGCGGTTGGGGTCGACGCTGACCAGCACCACCTGCAGTTGGTCCACCGCCTCCTTGGGCAGCTCGCTCTTGATCTGCCGCAGCTGGGCCAGGGTGGTGGGGCAGATGTCCGGGCAGAAGGTGTAGCCGAAGAACAGCAGCGACCACTTGCCCTTCAACTCATCCACCTGCACCGGCTGGCCGTCCTGGTCGAGCATCTTCACTGCCGGCAGGGTGCGGCTCTGGGGCAGCAGGATGATGCCGGCGTCGATCAGCGCGGTCGGGTCGCCCTGACCCTTGCCGGACAGTACTTTGTTGACGGTCAGCCCCAGGATCAGGGCCACCAGCGCAACGAGAATAAAGACGGTTTTCTGAGTTCGAGTCATAGGTTCAACAATAGGTAGTGGTCTACGAGCAGGGCGATAAACAGCAGGAACAAGTAGTAAATAGAATACTTGAAGGTGTTGATCGCCGCGTGCGGCCGAGTGCCACGGTACAGCACCCAGGCCCATTGCAGGAAGCGCCCGCCCAGGGCCAGGGCACACACCAGGTACAGCACACCGCTCATGTGGATGACAAAGGGCAGCAGGCTCACCGCCAGCAGGGCAAAGGTATAGAGCAGGATATGCACCTTGGTGTAGTGCTCGCCATGGGTCACCGGCAGCATCGGGATATCGGCCTTGGCGTACTCCTCCTTGCGGTGGATGGCCAGGGCCCAGAAGTGCGGCGGGGTCCAGGCGAAGATGATCAGCACCAGCAGCAGCGGTTCGGCGCTCAGGTGCCCGGTGGCCGCCACCCAGCCCAGCAGCGGTGGTGCCGCCCCGGCCAGCCCGCCGATCACGATATTCTGCGGCGTCGCACGCTTCAGATAGCCGGTGTAGACCACTGCATAGCCCAGCAGCGAGGCCAGGGTCAGCCAGGCCGTCAGCGGGTTGGTGAAGGCCAGCAGCAAGGCCTGCCCGGCCAGCGCCAGCAGCAGCGCGAAGCCCAGCGCCGCCAGCGGCGATACCCGCCCTTCAGCCAGTGGCCGCTTGTGGGTGCGGGCCATGACCGCGTCGATCCGCCGGTCCACCACATGATTGACCGCCGCCGCACCGCCCGCGCACAGGCCGATGCCCAGGTTGCCGAACACCAATACCGTCCAGGGCACACCGGCACGGGTGGCGAGGAACATGCCCACCAGCGAGGTGATCAGCATCAGCACCACCACCTTGGGTTTGGTCAGCTCCAGGTAGTCGCGCCAGATCGCCTGGCTGCGCTGGCGTTCACCAATCAGAGTCGCCATGGCATCTCTCCTTTGAGGGTGATGGGCCCGGCCACGGGTTTGCGCGGAATCAGGCGCCAACCCAGGGGCAGGCGATCCCGGGCCTGAACCAGGCTGGTACGGGCGTGGTAATTGACCAGCACCAGGGTCAGCAGCAAGGCCGCGCCCCCGGCGTTATGGGCCACCGCCACCGGCAGCGGCAAATGCAACAACACATTGCTCAGGCCCAGGCTGACCTGCACCGCCAGGGCCACCAGCACCAGGCCGGCAAGGCGGCTCATGCCGGTCTGTTTGAGCTGCCAGGCCAGCCCCAGCAGCACCAGGGTCACCAGCACTGCGCCAATCCTGTGGGTCATGTGGATGGCGGTGCGGGCGTCGCTGTCCAGCTGCCCGCCCAGGTAGTTGGGGCCGATATGCTGGGTCAGGTGGAAACCATTGGCAAAATCCATGTTCGGCCACCACTGGCCATGGCAGGTGGGCAGGTCGATGCAGGCCACTGCCGCGTAGTTGGAACTGACCCAGCCGCCCAGGGCAATCTGCCCGATCACCAGCACCAGGCCCGCGGTGGCCCAGTACTGCAGGCGTCGCGGCACGATCAGCGCCGGCAGCACGCCAGACAGGCGCAACGTCAGCAGGAACAGCAGGCTCAGGGTGGCGAAACCACCCAGCAAGTGCGCGGTGACCACCTGGGGCCAGAGCTTGAGGGTCACGGTCCACATGCCGAAGGCCGCCTGGGCGAACACCACTGCCAAGAGGAACAGCGGCAGCTTCAGGGGTTGCCCGGGATGCCGACGATGACTCCAGGCCCGGGCCGCCAACAGCACGATCAACAGCCCCAGGGTGCCGGCGAAATAACGGTGGATCATCTCGTTCCAGCCCTTGTGGGCCTCTACCGGCGCATCGGGAAAATGCAGCTCGGCGTGGGCCAGCTGGGCCTCGCTTTTCGGCACGCTGATAAAGCCGTAACAGCCGGGCCAGTCGGGGCAACCGAGGCCGGCGTGGGTCAGGCGGGTGTAGGCGCCCAGCAACACCACGATCAGGGCCAGCAAGGTGGCGAACAACGCGAGGCGAAATCCAGGTTTGGCCATGACGATGCCCTTATCCGATATTTGACAGTTTCAGCAGGTGGCGCAGGTCGTTGAGCAAGTCCTTGCCCTTGACCTTGGCGTCGTAGCGCAACACCAGGTTGCTGTGCGGATCGACTATCCACAGCTGTGGCGCCTGGGGGTTGCCGGCGCCCTTGGCGAAGGTCGCCAGGTCCAGGGGATAGCGTTGCAACTGTGGGTATTCGCGTTGCAACCGGGCCTCGTACTCGGCGCTCAGGGGCCGGGCGCTGGCCAGGGCATGGCTGGCCCGCGAGGCGTCACGGCCCAGGGCCACCTGAATCTGCCGCGCCAGGTACACCAGTTGCTGGCAGTCCGCGGCGCAGTCCCCGGGGGCGGTCACCAGCACCTGCCAGCGATCGTCCGTAGATGGCACGCCGATTTCGGCCCGGGTCTGCCCGGTGCCGATCAACTCGCCGTGATAACTGCGGCTGTCCGGCACCCAGAACTGCAACTTGTACATGCCGGTGGCGAGGATCATCGGGCCGATCGCCAGCAGCAGGATCAGGATCAGCTGCCAACGGCCACGACGCCGATTGGGCAACCGAATGTCAGAGGTGCTGGGTGGATTCATGGCCGTTCCCATGGCGTTTCTCCCTTGTGTTGTGCCAGCCGAAGTAGAGGTAAAGCGCGAACAGGACCACGGCCAGGGCGAACCACTGCACCGCATAGGCCTGATGTTTCTCCGGGCCCATGGCCACCACCGGCCATTGGGTCAGGTAGGCCCCCGGCCCGGATTCCTGGCGCAGCTCATGCGCGAAACCGCTGCGGCCCAGCTCGGCCCACAACGCCTGCGGCGCCACTGCGGTGATCAGCCGTGGCCAGAGCGCGGCGGTCGGGTCGGCGTGCAACTGGAAGGCGGCGCCCGGGGCGACGTACACCCAGGCCACCAGGCTCAGGCTCTGCTCGGGGGTGTTGAACACGGGCGGCGTGCGCCGGTCGGGCCAGGGCAGCCAGCCACGGTTGATCAGCAGCCAGCGGCCGCTGGCCTGGTCGAGAAAGGGCTGCAGCAACTCGACCCCGACCTTGCCGTCGTGCAGGCGGTTGTCCAGCAGCAGGCTGTGCCCGGCATCGAAATGCCCCTGCAGGCGCACCCGGCGAAAGGCTGGGTCCGCTGTGGCCAGCAGCTCGAACAGGGCCAAGGGTTCGGCGGCACGGTGCTCGGCATAACTGGCCAGCAACTGGCGCTTCTGCTCGCCGCGGTCCAGTTGCCAGAAACCCAGGGCCACCAGCAGCGGCAGCAGTAACAGCACCACCAGGGTCGGCGCGAGGCCCGGCCGGAAACCCTTCATGGATGGCCCCAGAGTCGACGAAATCCACTCGCTATACTGACTTGCATCGCGTCTCCCTCGGAGTCCCACCATGCTCAAAGCAGCCATCGTCCTGATGCTGATTGCCACGGTTGTCAGCCTGTTCAGCGGCCTGTTCTTTCTGGTCAAGGACGACAGTCAATCCAAGCGACTGCTGACCGCCCTGAGTATCCGCGTGGCACTGGCCGCGATCACCGTGGGGCTGATCGCCTGGGGTTTCTTCAGCGGCCAGCTGGTCTCCCATTCGCCCTGGTAACCGCGCCTCAAAGCACGTAGACAAAGACAAACAGGCCGATCCACACCACATCGACAAAGTGCCAATACCAGCTGGCGGCTTCGAAGCCGAACTGGTGATCGGCATCGAAATGCCCACGCAGAATGCGCATCAGCATCACGAACAGAATCAGCGTGCCGATGGTCACGTGGGCGCCGTGAAAACCGGTGAGCATGAAGAAGGTCGCGCCGTAGATCCCCGAACCCAAGGTCAGGCCAAGCTCGTGATAGGCGTGGATGTATTCCTCGGCCTGAAAGCCCAGGAAGGCGCAGCCCAGCAGCACGGTCAGCGCCAGCCAGATCTTCAGCGCGCCGCGATGGCCCTTCTTCAAGGCGTGGTGGGCAATGGTCACGGTGACGCTGGAACTCACCAGCAGCACGGTATTGAGCAGCGGCAAGCCCCAGGGGCTGATGGTGCCCTTGGGCGATGGAAAGAGTTTCGGGTCGGGGTTTTCCAGCAGCGGCCAGACGAATTCGAAGTTCGGCCAGAGCATATGGGCGATGCCTTTGTGCCCTTCGCCGCCCAGCCAGGGCCCGGACAAGTGCCGCACATAGAACAGGGCGCCGAAGAAGGCCATGAAGAACATCACTTCGGAAAAGATGAACCAGCTCATGCCCCAGCGGAACGAGCGGTCGAGCTGAGCACTGTAGAGGCCGGCGCGACTTTCCCTGATCACCGAGCCGAACCAGCCGAACAGCATATAGGCCAGCAACAGGGCGCCAACGAAGAAGATCAGCGGCCCATGGGATTCCGGGTGCCCCGCCTTGAGATCGTTGAACCAGGTCGCCAGCCCCGCCACGGTGACGAACATGCCCACCGTCGCGATGATCGGCCACTTGCTCTGGGCGGGAACGTAATAGTGCTCATGAGTCGCCATGGGGTGTTCTCCTTATCGGGCACGCTAGAACGTCTAGCCACCGGTCTTGGCGGCAACCGCCACCGGTGGATGACGCGCGGTGATATCGAACAGCGTGTAAGCCAGCGTCAGGTGCTTCACATCCTTGGGCATGTCGCGATCAACGATGAAACGCACCGGCATCTCGATCTTTTCACCGGGCTGCAGCACCTGCTGGGTAAAGCAGAAGCACTCGGTCTTGTGGAAGTACATCGCCGCACTGCTGGGGGAAATGCTCGGGATGGCCTGGGCGCTCATGGGGTGATCGCTGGGGTTGCGGGCAATGAAGATCATCTCGTTGACCGCCCCCGGATGAACCACGATGTCATCGGACTTGGGGTAGAAATCCCAGACCATGTCGATGGCATTGGTGGACAGGAACTGCACTCGCACCTGACGCGACACATCCACCTGCTGCCCCTGGTCCGCGTACTGCCCGCCGGTCTTGCCATTGATCCCCAGGGCCTTGCACATCACGTCGTAGATCGGCACCAGGGCAAAGCCGAAGACGAACATCGCGGCCACCACCAGCAGCAGGCGGGTCACCAGTTTCTTCAGCGAGAGCTCGGCCATCTCAACGTCGTCCCTGTAGGAGCGAGCTTGCTCGCGAAAAAATCGTCAACGATGACGCCTGGTGGCTGATGGAACGCCACTTCGTGGCTATCGCGAGCAAGCTCGCTCCTACGACAGCGTTCATTTCACTTCCGGTGGCGTGACGAAGGTGTGGTAGGGCGCTGGCGATGGAATGCTCCACTCCAGCCCTTCGGCACCGTCCCAGGGTTTGGCCGGCGCCGGCGCGCCGCCACGGATGCACTTGATGACAATGAACAGGAAGAAGATCTGCGTGGCGCCGAAGGTGAAGGCACCAATGGAGGAGATCATGTTGAAGTCGGCGAACTGCAGGTTGTAGTCCGGAATCCGTCGAGGCATGCCCGCCAGGCCAACGAAGTGCATGGGGAAGAAGGCCATGTTCATGCCGATGAAGGACAGCCAGAAGTGCAGCTTGCCCAGGGTTTCGTCGTACATGTGCCCGGTCCACTTGGGCAGCCAGTAGTAGGCCGAGGCGAAGATCCCGAAAATCGCCCCCGGTACCAGCACGTAGTGGAAGTGCGCCACCACGAAGTAGGTGTCCTGGTACTGGAAGTCCGCCGGGGCAATGGCCAGCATCAGCCCGGAGAAGCCGCCGATGGTGAACAGGATGACGAAGGCCACGGCAAACAGCATCGGCGTCTCGAAGGTCAGCGAACCCTGCCACATGGTGCTCGCCCAGTTGAACACCTTGACCCCGGTGGGCACCGCGATCAGCAGGGTGGCGTACATGAAGAACAGCTCGCCCACCAGCGGGATGCCGACCACGAACATGTGGTGCGCCCAGACGATGAACGACAGGAAGGCGATGGCCCCGGTGGCGTAGACCATCGAGGTGTAGCCGAACAGCGGCTTGCGGCTGAAGGTGGGGATGATCGAGCTGACGGCGCCGAACGCCGGCAGGATCATGATGTACACCTCGGGGTGGCCGAAGAACCAGAACACGTGCTGGAACAGCACCGGGTCACCACCGCCGGCGGCGCTGAAGAAGCTGGTGCCGAAATGGATGTCCATCAGCATCATGGTCACCACGCCGGCCAGCACCGGCATCACCGCGATCAGCAGGAAGGCGGTGATCAGCCAGGTCCAGACGAACAGCGGCATCTTCATCAGGGTCATGCCCGGGGCTCGCAGGTTGAGGATGGTGGCGATCACGTTGATCGCCCCCATGATCGAGCTGATGCCCATCAGGTGGATGGCGAAGATGAAGAAGGTCACGCTTGCCGGGGCGTAAGTGGTGGACAGCGGGGCGTAGAAGGTCCAGCCGAAGTTGGGCCCGCCACCGGCCATGAACAGGGTCGACAGCAGCAGCAGGAACGCCGCCGGCAACAGCCAGAAGCTGAAGTTGTTCATCCGCGGCAGGGCCATGTCCGGCGCCCCGATCATCAGCGGGATCATCCAGTTGGCCAGGCCGACGAAAGCCGGCATCACCGCGCCGAAGACCATCACCAGGCCGTGCATGGTGGTCATCTGGTTGAAGAACGCCGGCTCGACTATCTGCAGCCCGGGCTGGAACAGTTCGGCACGGATCACCATGGCGAAGCAGCCGCCCACCAGGAACATGCTGAAGCTGAACCACAGGTACAACGTGCCGATGTCCTTGTGGTTGGTGGTCAGTACCCAGCGCATCAGGCCCTTGGCAGGGCCATGGGCGTGGTCATCGTGGCCGGCGTGGCCGTGGTCGTCGATCACAGCACTCATGTCCTGTCTCCTGCGAGCGAATGGACGGGATGATCGGCAGCGGCGCGCCGCGACCCCTTGTGCGAATACCCCACAGGCCGGCTCATTTGCTTTCCGCCTGTTTCAGCGCCAGGACTTCCTTGGGCGTCACCATGTCGCCCTTGTTGTTGCCCCAGGCGTTGCGTTCGTAGGTGACCACGGCCGCGATATCGACTTCCGACAGCTGCTTGCCGAAGGCCGCCATGGCCGTGCCGGGCTTGCCGTGGAACACCAGGCTCAGGTGCGCGTCCTTGGGTCCGGTGGCGATCTTCGAGCCCTTGAGCGCCGGGAACATCGGCGGCAGGCCCTGGCCTTCGGCCTGGTGACAGGCCACGCAGGTGGTGTGGTAGATCTTGTCACCCCGGGCCACCAGCTCGTCGAGGGTCCATTCCTTGCTGGTCAGCTCCTTGAGCTTGGCCGCCTCGGCCTTGCGCTCGCCCATCCAGGTGTCGTAGTCGGCCTGGCTCTTGACCTCCACCACTATGGGCATGAAGCCGTGGTCCTTGCCGCACAGCTCGGCACACTGGCCGCGGTAGATGCCGGGCTTGTCGACCCGGGTCCAGGCCTCGTTGACGAAACCGGGGATGGCATCACGCTTGACCGCGAAGGCCGGCACCCACCAGGAATGAATCACGTCGGCGGCGGTGACCAAAAAGCGCACCTTGACGCCCACCGGCAGCACCAGAGGCTGGTCGACCTCCAGCAGGTAATGCTCGCCCTTGGCGCTCTTGTTGTGGATCTGCTCGGCGGGGGTGGCCAGGTTGCTGAAGAACTCCACATCCTGGCCCAGGTACTTGTAGTGCCACTTCCACTGGTAGCCGGTGATCTGGATGTCGACGTCCGGCTCGCTGGTGTCGTACATCTTGATCAGGGTCGCGGTGGCCGGCACGGCCATGGCCACCAGGATCAGGAAGGGAATGATGGTCCAGAGGATTTCCACCGTGGTGCTTTCGTGGAACCTGGCCGCGACCTGGCCGGTGGAGCGGCGGTGAACGATCATCGACCAGAACATCGCGCCGAAGACGATGACGCCGATCACCACACAGATCCAGAAGATGGTCATGTGCAGGTCGAATACCGCGTGGCTTATCTCGGTAGCCCCAGGCGTCATATTCACTGTCCAGGCGGCTTGCGCCTGGCTGAATACCGACCACAACAGGAGGCCCATCCAGACATGTGGATGTCGCATCATTGCGGGTTCCCCTTATCGTTCTTGTTATCCCGCCGGCTTTACACCTGCGGCAAGGGAGCGGCTGCCTAGACTACGAACTTAAACCGCCGAGCCTCGCTGCATTTGCAGTCGGGCGTCATCAGCTAACTTCATACTCTGGCGAGTATAGACAGCGAGTTCTGCCTCGCAATGCGATGGCGTAAATCAGCTGAAACACCTGGTGTCGGGTTTGCAGGCCACGGCGGGAAAGGGATAGGGCTGGCAGGATCGCAAAGCGATATAACCCCGATGACTAAGCATGAAATAATTATGACAAATGCGTCTTAAGCGATTTTGTAAGCACGCTAACTTATGTCTTCCCTAACCCGTCCCCTCGTTCCCCGGAGATTGCATGAACACCGCCGCATTGCGCGAGCAGATCCGCCTGGCCCAGCAGCACGAAGCCAGCACGGGTCTCTTGACCCGGCAATTGGAGAGCCAACTGCCGCACCTGCACCCCGCCATCCTGCTGCCCGAAGTCGACGCCAAGGGCGTCATGACCCGTTTTGTCAGCGCCTATATCGATCAGGTCCCGGACCTGCTGGACGCCGCCAACGCGGTGGCCCGTGAAGCCGGCATCGAATCGCAGATCAAGCCGGTACTGAAGATTGCCGAGCAATTCTTCCTCCAGCCCCCGGCCATCATGGACGGCCATATCGGCCTCGACAGCCTGCTGGACGAAGCCTACCTGGCGCTGCGCCTGGTGGAAGAAGTCAACGACCTGTACATCAAGCATTTCGCCCGTCCACTGATCCCCCTGGACATGACGGTCGCCAACCTCATCGCTCACCAACTGATCGGCGAAACCTTCGCCAACCAGCTCGATGAAGCGGTGCACCACGCCCTCGATGCCATGCTCGACGAAGAAAGCTTCGCCCTGGAATCGGTGGAGACCTACCGCGAAAAGTTGGTCAGCCCGGACACCGAAGCCGCCTGGAAACGCTGGCCCTGCCTGTCACGCCAATTGGGCGTGGAACTGGAACTCGACCAGCCCGCCGCCTGACCCAAGCCTCGCCAGCAAGGCCCGCACAGGGCCTTGTGGCGAAGGGGCCGGCCGCCTCCATGGCGCTCCTGGCCAAACCTCACCTGCAGTTTCCAAAAGGGATCAGAAACGCGCCTTGGGCGTGGCCACGGGAATCGGATGGCTGCCGTCCAGCGGCAGGAAGCAGCCCTTGTCGGCATCGTAGGCCTTGATCGAACTGGTCTCGATGTCATAGACCCAGCCATGGATGAACAGCTGGCCGTTGGCCATGCGCGACGCCACCGAAGGGTGGGTGCGCAAATGCTGCAGCTGGGCGATGACGTTTTCCTCGGTCAGCACATGCATGCTCGAGGCTTCATCGGCGCAATCGCAATTCTCGTGAACCATGGTCCGGGCCACTTCGGCGTGGCGCAGCCAGGCCTTCACCGTGGGCATCTTCTCCAGGCTCTGCGGGTTGAGCACCGCACGCATGGCGCCGCAGTCCGAGTGCCCGCAAACGATGATGTGATGCACGCCAAGAGCCAGCACCGCGTACTCGATCGCCGTGGATACGCCGCCGTTCATCTGCCCGTAAGGCGGTACCACGTTGCCCACGTTGCGGGTCACGAACAGGTCGCCGGGAGAACTCTGGGTGATGAGCTCGGGCACGATGCGCGAGTCTGCGCAGGCAATGAACATCGCCCGTGGCCGCTGGGCGGTGGCGAGTTTCTTGAACAGCTCTTCCTGCTGCGGGAAGACTTCGTGATGGAAATGCAAAAAGCCGTCAACAATATGCTGCAGCGCTGCATCGGCGGTTTCGGCGACCTCGGGGGAGGCTGGAGCCGACGCAGCCAACGGCTGTTTATCCTTGTCACTCATAGTTGATTCTCTCAGTCGGATTTACTGAATTTTCCAGAATTATCTGACGCGATGCCAGCAATCGATTAAAAAACAACCGATTTTTCCAGCAGAAACCACTGATCACCGGCAGGGCCAGACCACCGCAAAAAACCTAGCGCAAAGCCCATGAAGCTCTCTAGCGTGCAACTTCGGACGCTATGGAAGGCTGCCCGGGGAACCGGGGCCAACTCTTCAACGATAGGCCAATCCGCTTTACAGCAAGGCCATCTGCCGTCCCGGTGGACAGAAGGCCGAGCAATCCAGGTCGAAGCCCGCGCGACGCTCCAGGCCCAGGCGCTTGAGCGCCTTGGCGAAGCGCTGGGCCAACAGGTCGGCGAAAGGCCCCTCGCCGCGCATGCGGCTACCGAAACGACTGTCATAGAGCTCGCCGCCGCGGCTCTGGCGAATCAGGCTGAGCACATGGGCGGCCCGTTGCGGGTAATGCGCCGCCAGCCATTCCTCGAACAGCGGCGCCACCTCCAGGGGCAGGCGCAGCATCATGTAGGCCGCGCTCTGCGCCCCGGCGGCATGGGCCTCGGCCAGCAGGCTTTCCAGCTCGCTGTCGTTGATCATCGGAATCATCGGCGAACACAGCACCCCCACCGGAATGCCCGCCTCGCGCAGCACCCGGATTGCCCGCAAGCGCGCCTTGGGCGCCGCGGCCCGGGGTTCGAGAATGCGTTTGAGCTCGTCGTCCAGGGTGGTCAGGCTGATCATCACCGCCACCAGCCGCTGCTGCGCCAGCTCGCTCAGCAGGTCGAGGTCGCGCAGGATCAGCGAACCCTTGGTGACGATGGTGACGGGATGCCGATAGCGCAGCAGCACTTCCAGGGTGCGCCGGGTCAGTTGCTGTTCGCGCTCGATGGGCTGGTAGGGGTCGGTATTGGAACCCAGGTTGATCGGCGCGCACTGGTAGCCGGGCTTGGATAGCTGCTGCTCCAGCAGGGGCGCGGTGTTGCTCTTGGCGATCAGCCGGGTTTCGAAATCCAGCCCCGGGGACATGTCCCAATAGGCATGGCTGGGCCGCGCATAGCAGTAGATGCAGCCATGCTCGCAACCACGATAGGGGTTGATCGAACGATCGAAGGGCAGGTCTGGCGAGTTGTTGCGGGTGATGATGGATTTCGCCGTTTCAAAGCGCACCTCGGTGCCCTGGGTCAGCGGTACTTCCTGGTACCAGCCGTCATCCTCGACCACCGAGCGACTGGGGGCGAAGCGGTTGTGCGGATTGCTGGCGGTGCCGCGACCACGGGGAGGCAGGGGACTGGACATGAAAGCGGCTCCTTTACTGTATATAAATACAGTAAAGGAGTCAGATTTATCTGACCAGCACCGCCGGACCGAAAACCCCTGCCCGATATTCGCCGACGGTGCGGTATAAGGCGGGCTCACTCACGGGAGCAACGCGATGTCCAGGACACCCGGCAAGCTGGAAAAGATCTTCTATGCGGCAGAGGCCTACCTGCCCAGCTACGAACAAGGCGCCGACCTGATCATTGTCAGGGCAGCAGACGGGCAGTTGTGGGCAGTGGCCTGCGAGTTCGAGCTCTGCACCCGGGACATCGACAAGGCAGCGGTGCACTGCCACCAGCCGTTTGATGTCGCGGACCCGAAATTCGCCGCTGCCCGCTGGAGCACCTGCGACGACAGCCTCGGTCTGGTTCCCGCAACCTGGGAGGACCTGACCCAGGCCGGGCTGGCAGACTTTATCACCGGTTACCAACTGGAAAGCCGGCTGGGCATCCAGCGCTTCGTTGCAGACTGAAGCGCGCAACGGGCCAGCGCTCCGCCTGGGAGCGCCAGCCACGCCGTCACTTGCCGGTCATCGGCCCCAGGTCGTCGCTGGATCTGCTCTGCAGGTCATTGCCCCGTAGCTCGGCCACCTCCGCGGCCTTCACCGCCGCGCCCTGGTTGCCCCAGCTGCTGCGGATAAAGTTGACCACATCGGCCACCTCCTGGTCCGACAGGCGCCAGGCGAAGGGCGGCATGGTGATGGTCGAGGGCGCTGTGTGAGTCGCAGGCAAGGTGCCGCCCTTGAGCACGATATGGATCAGCGAGGTGGCATCCGCCGACTGCAGCACCGGATTGCCCGCCAGCGCCGGGAACACCCGGGTGTAGCCATGGCCATCGGTGCGGTGGCAGGCCGCGCAGTTGTCGATGTACACCGAGGCCCCCGGCTTGCTGTCGTCACCTTTCCACAGGGCGTCGGCCACCTGCTTGTCATAGACATGCGGCTGGTCCTTGGGATCGCTGGCGGGCAGCGACTTGAGGTAGCGGGCAATCGCCGTCAGGTCCTGGTCGCTCATGTACTGCATGCTGTGCTCCACCACATCGCTCATGCCGCCGAACACCGCGCTGCGGTCGCTGCGGCCGGTCTTGAGGAACTGCACCAGCTGCGCTTCGCTCCAGCTGCCCAGGCCGTCCTTGTGGTCACCCCGCAGGTTCTTGGCGATCCAGCCTTCCAGGGGCGCGCTGCCGGCCAGGAAGCTGCTGCCGTCCGTCGCGCTCAGGGCCTTCTCCTGCATGGTCAGGGCCCGCGGCGTATGGCAGGCGCCACAGTGACCCAGGCCCTCCACCAGGTAGGCACCACGGCTGACCAGCGGATCGCTGTCGGCGGCAACCGCGCCAGGCGCCACGCTCGGGGCGAACATCCAGCGCCAGATCGACAACGGCCAGCGCATGCTCAGGGGCCAGGGGATATCACTGTCCTGGTTGTCCCTCGCCACCGGCGCCACGCCTTGCATGAAGTAGGCATAGAGCGCCCGCATATCGGCGTCGCTGACCCGCGCATAGGACGGGAAGGGCATGGCCGGATACAGGCTGCTGCCGTTCTTGGCCACGCCATGGCGCACGGCCTGGTCGAAGTCCTCGAAGCTGTAGCCGCCGATGCCGCTCTGGTCCGGGGTGATATTGGTGGAATAGATCACCCCGATCGGGGTTTCCATGGGCAAGCCGCCGGCGAACGGCTGGCCGCCCTTGGCGGTATGGCAGGCCACGCAGTCACCGGCGCGGGCCAGGTATTCGCCCTGCTTGACCAGGGCCTGGTCGACCTCGGCGGCGTGGAGGGAGGCGCTGCCCAGCAGCGCCAGGGTAGCGATAACGAGTGCTTTCATGGTCATCGCTCCTTATGCCTGCACCAGCGGGCCGGGGTTTTTCAGGTACTGCTCGCGGATCGCCCGCGCCGACCAGTAGGTCAGCGCCGCCACCAGGCCGGTGGGGTTGTAGCCCAGGCCCTGAGGAAAGGCCGAGGCCCCGGGAACGAACACGTTGTGCACGTCCCAGCTTTGCAGGTAGCGGTTCAGGGCGCTGGTCTTGGGGTCGGTGCCCATGATCGCGCCGCCGTTCAGGTGGGTGGTCTGGTAGGACGCGGTGTTGAAGTGCTCACCAACCTTCTTGCCCAGCAGGGCAATGGCCTTGGGGTTCATCGCCTGGGCGATCTTGCCCATCTTCTCCACCATGAAGCGGTTCATCTTGATGTCGTTTTCCTGCCAGTCGAAGGTCATCCGCAGCAGGGGCAAGCCGCAGGCATCGCGGTACACCGGGTCCAGATCCAGGTAGTTGCTCCGGTAGGACTGATGCGCACCGTGGGCATCCATCGACACCTGATGGGTGTAGTACTCGGCCGTGGCCTTCTTCCAGGCGCTGCCCCAGGCCGGGGTGCCCGGCGGGTTCGAGGTGCCGGCAATCGGCCGGCTGCCGGCCTGGTTGACCCACATCGGCGAGCCGCCGACAAAGCCGTGGGGGCCATGGTCGAAGTTGTCGGCGTTGAAGTCGTCCACCGCCACGCCGTTGCCGCCGGCGCCGATAAAGTTGTTGGTGTGCACATCCTTGTCGAAGTAGGCCTTGATGGTGGCCATGTTCTGATAGGCGAAATTGCGCCCTACCACACCTTCGCCGGTGATCGGGTCATAGGGCTTGCCAATGCCCGAGAGCAGCATCAAGCGCACGTTGTGCAACTGGAAGGCGCCGAGGATCACCAAATCCGCCGGTTGCTCGATCTCCCGGCCCTGGCCGTCGACATAGGTCACCCCGGTGGCGCGGGTCTTGCTGCTGTCGAGGTTGACCCTGAGCACATGGGCATTGGCCCGCAACTCAAAATTCGCCAGCGGCTTGAGCGCCGGCAGAATGTTCACATTGGGCGAAGCCTTGGAATACATGTAGCAGACGTAGCCGCTGCAGAAACCGCAGAAATTGCACGGCCCCATCTGCGCACCGTAGGGGTTGGTGTAAGGCCCCGAGGTATTGGCCGACGGCAGGTTGTAAGGCTTGTAGCCCACCTCGCTGGCCGCTTTCTGGAACAGCTGTGCGGAATAGGTGTTTTTCTGCGACTCCAGCGGGAAGTGATCCGAGCGATCCGGCGCATAAGGGTTGCCGCCCTTGCCATCGCCTACCAACTGGCCTTTCACCGTCCAGGCCTGGCCCGAGGTGCCGAAGACCTTCTCCGCATAGTCGAAGAACGGCTCCAGCTCTTCATAGCTGACGCCGAAGTCCTGGATGGTCATGTCCTTGGGGATGAAGTTCTTGCCGTAGCGCTCTTCATAGTGGCTGCGCATGCGCAGCTCGATGGGGTCGACGCGAAAGTGCACCCCGGACCAGTGCAGGCCGGCACCGCCCACGCCATTGCCCGGCAAAAAGGCACCGAGCTGACGGTTGGGCAAGGCCACATCATTGACGCTGTGGCGGATGGTCACGGTTTCCTTGGAAATGTCCTGGAAGAGTTTCTTGCGCACGCTGTAGGTGAGCTCGTCGATCACCTGGGGATAACTGCCGTCGGGGTAGGTGTCCTGCATCGGCCCGCGCTCCAGCGCCAGCACATTGAGCCCGGCCTCGGTCAGTTCCTTGGCCATGATCGCGCCAGTCCAACCGAAACCGACGATCACCGCGTCGACCTTGTTCATTACCGTTGCCATGTTCAGGCCCTCTCGCCGCGAATCGATACTGCCGGGAAGGGGTATTGCTCGTTGCGTTCCACCCAATCCATGAAATCGGCGCGGGCGCCGGGAAAGCCGATCAGGGTCCAGCCCACCAGACCCTTATTGCCGCCGTGGATCGGGTCGCTGAAGAAACCCTCCTTGGTGTTCTGCAGCAGCAAGCTGAAGAAAACCTTGGCCGGAACCGCCTCGAACTGCGGCTCTCCGGCTTCCAGTTGCTTGAGCAAAGCGTCTCGGGTAGCGCTGTCTTGCGCGGCAAAAGTTTGACCTTTGAGGTCTTTGCACCAGGCCTCCACGGCAGCAATGCCCAGGCGATAGATGTCCTTGGGCACCAGCTTGCTCTGCCAGCCCATCTCCGGCGCGGCATCGGCCTTGAACGGGCCCTGCATGTACCACAGGGCACCGGCGGCGTAGGGGGTGTTCATCTGCCGGTCGATGTACTCCGGCACGCCGGCTTCCAGGGCGCCCGGGCCCATTTCGTCGGCGGGAATCAGGCGTTCCACCGCGGCCTGGATAAAGGCCCACTCTTCGGCGGTGAAGTAGCTCGGCTGATAGTCCTGGCTGCCGCTGGGCAGCTTGTGTTGCGCCGCCGGCTTGGCCGGGGCGGCGGTTTCCGGCGCAGCGGCGAGCATGGAACTGCCCAGGCCGGTACTGGCGACGGTCACCACGGGGATCAGGGTCAGGGATTTACGCAAGAACTCACGCCGCGGGTTGTCGCGATCTTGATCGGACATGGAGTGCACCTCATCAGGCATTGATGGATTGATCAGCCGCGTCATGGCGCGACTTTATGGTGGGGCAACGCAAAAAGCCGGGCAGGGCCCGGTTTTATGAACACATCAGCAAACTTTAGTTACAAATGGTAGCAGGCTAAGCATCAAGAAGAATCGTTTCAGCTGAAAAATAAAATGCCCCAGCCACAGGGTCAGCTTCACGTTTCTTTGACAGTCGGCTCACAGGGCTTTGACTGCTGCACAGGGACACTACGCGGCATTGAATCCCCTCATCGGTGACCCCCGCACATGTCGAGACTTCGCTTTATCGCTGCCCTTTGCCTGTCGCTGCTGGCACTGCTGGTCGGCGCCCAGGCGCACGCCGCCGATGCGCCCTCCAGCCGCCCCGAGCAATGGGCCCAGCCGCTGGAAAAGCAATACAACCTGTACCAGATGTCGCCGACCCTGTACCGCAGCGCGCTGCCGGACAAAGACGCCGTGCCGCTGCTGCAGAAACTCAAGGTGGGGACCGTGATCAACTTCTTGCCGGAGTCCGACTCCAGCTGGCTGAGCACGCCGGATATCCACCAGGTGCAACTGCCTTACCGCACCAACCATGTGGATGACGCCGATGTGCTCAAGGCCCTGCGCGCCATCCAGAGCGCCGAGGCCGAAGGCCCGGTACTGATGCACTGCAAGCATGGTTCGGACCGCACCGGCCTGATGGCGGCGATGTACCGGGTGGTGATCCAGGGCTGGAGCAAAGAGGATGCGCTGAATGAAATGACCCAGGGCGGGTTCGGCGACAGTTCCCACTTCAAGGACGGCATTCGCTACATGATGCAGGCCGATGTAGACAAACTGCGCACCGCACTGGCCAACGGCGATTGCAGCACCAGCGTGTTCGCCACCTGTTCGGTGAAAAGCTGGTTCGAGACGGTGAGTGCCAGCAAGCCGCTGAGCAAATAAACCCATCCACCGTGTAGGAGCGAGCTTGCTCGCGAAAGCGCGAAAGTCGAAAGAAAGCCGGCTCCCGAAAGGGAGCCGGCTTTTTCTTGCAGGTTCAGTCGGTCTTTTTCTTCAACTTGGGATTGGGGAAAAACTGCACCGATTGCACCTTGGTATCCGCGACCTTGGCGGCCGGGCCGTTGACCCGGGTGCCCAGTTCCTTGGGCACCGACAGCCCCTGGGCATTGAGGGTATCGGCGTAGCCGCAGGCCACGCACTCGCGATGGGGCACGTCGTCCTCGCTCCACATCATCAGCTTGTCCATCTCACTGCACGCCGGGCATACGGCCCCGGCGATAAAGCGTTTCTTGGTCTTCACGGGTGCTTCACTCATGCTGCCGCGTCCTCGCTGAGGCCGCTGTGGCGCAAGAGTGCGTCAATCGACGGCGCCCGTCCGCGGAAGTCGACGAACAGCAGCATCGGCTCCTGGGAGCCGCCACGGGCCAGGATTGCCTCACGGAACGCGCGGCCGGTCTCGGCGTTGAGCACACCCTCATCCTCGAAGCGCGAGAAGGCGTCGGCCGATAGCACTTCGGCCCACTTGTAGCTGTAGTAACCCGCGGCATAACCGCCGGCGAAGATATGGGCAAAGCTGTTGGGGAAACGGTTGTAGGCCGGTGGACGCATCACCGAGACCTCGTCGCGCACGGTTTCCAGCACCTGCAGCACGCTGCGGCCATCGTCGTGGGTGGCATGCAGTTCGAAGTCGAACAGCGAGAACTCCAGCTGACGCACCATCATCAGCCCGGACTGGAAGTTCTTCGCCGCCAGCATCTTCTGCAGCAGGTCCTCGGGCAGGGCTTCGCCGCTCTCGTAGTGGCCGGAGATCAGCGCCAGGCCTTCGGGCTCCCAGCACCAGTTCTCCATGAACTGGCTCGGCAGCTCCACCGCGTCCCAGGCCACGCCATTGATCCCGGACACCCCGGCGTGCTCGACCCGGGTCAGCAGATGATGCAGGCCGTGACCGAATTCGTGGAACAGGGTGGTGACTTCATCGTGAGTCAGCAGGGCCGGCTTGCCGCTGACCGCCGGGGTGAAGTTGCACACCAGGTTGGCCACCGGGTTCTGCAACACGCCCTCGAGGGTCCGCCGCCGATCACGGGCACCGTCCATCCAGGCACCGCCACGCTTGTTGGCGCGGGCGTAGAGGTCGAAGAAGAAGCGCCCGACGTGCTGGCCGTTTTCCTTGATCTCGAACAGCCGCACGTCCGGGTGCCAGCTGTCGAAGCCTTGCTGCTCGGCGATCTCGATGCCGTACAGGCGCTGCACGATGGCGAACAGCCCGCCCAGCACCTTGTCGATGGGGAAGTAGGCGCGCAGGGCTTCCTGGGACACGCTGTAGCGCTGCTCGCGCAGCTTCTCGCCATAGAAACCGCTGTCCCAGCTTTGCAGGTCAGGGCAGCCCTGTTCGGCGGCGTAGGCCTTGAGCTGTTGCAGGTCCTGGGCGGCGAACGGCTTGCTGCACTTGGCCAGGTCCCGCAGGAAACCCAGCACCTGATCGCTGGATTCGGCCATCTTGGTGGCCAGGCTCAGCTCGGAGAAGCTGGCAAAGCCCAGCAGCTTGGCCAGTTCCTGACGCAGGTCGAGGATCTCTTCCATCACCGGGCCGTTATCGTTCTGACCGGCATTGGGGCCCTGGTCCGAGGCGCGGGTGCAATAGGCCGCGTACACCTCTTCGCGCAGGGCGCGGTCCTGGGCGTAGGTCATCACTGCGTAGTAGCTGGGGAACTCCAGGGTGATCAGCCAGCCTTCCAGGTCCTTGGCCTGGGCCGCGGCGGCCATTTGCGCCTTGGCCGAATCGGTCAGGCCGGCCAGGGCCGCCTCTTCGGTGATGTGCTTGGTCCAGGCCTGGGTGGCGTCCAGCAACTGGTTGGAGAAGCGGCTGCCCAGCTCCGACAGCTTGCTCTGTACCTCGGCGTAGCGCTTCTGCTGCTCGGGCGGCAGGTCGATGCCCGACAGGCGGAAGTCCCGCAGCGAGTGCTCGAGAATGGTCTTCTGCGCCACGTCGAAGCCAGCGGCTTCAGGGCTGTTGGCCAGGGCCTCGTAGGCCTGGAACAGCTCGCGGTTCTGGCCCATTTCGGTGGCGTAGGCGCTCAGGGCAGGCAGGCAGGCCTCATAGGCTTCGCGCAGTTCGGCGCTGTTGCACACCGCATTCAGGTGGCTCACCGGGCTCCAGGCGGCGCCCAGGCGATCGTTGAGTTCGTCCATGGCCAGCACCAGGCCGGCCCAGGTTGGCCGGGTGGCCTGGGTCTTGAGGATTTCAGCGATGGCGGTGCGGTTGTCAGCCAGGATCTGTTCGATGGCCGGCTGCACATGCTCGGCACGGATCGCCGAGAACGGCGGCAGGTCGTAGGGCTGCAGAAGCGGGTTGTTCAGGCTCACGGTGGGCACCTTGGCTGGAAGAAACATTGCGCCATCTTAATTACAATCGGCAGCCACCGCAGCTATAGCCCCCATTAATAAATCTCAGAGAGGCACGCCCACTTGGCCATCCGCACCTACCAGAATCACCGCCCGAGCCTGGGCGAGCGGGCCTTCGTCGACCACTCGGCGGTGGTCATCGGCGACGTCGAGATCGGCGCCGACAGTTCGGTCTGGCCGCTGACGGTGATCCGCGGCGACATGCACCGCATCCGCATCGGCGCGCGCACCAGCGTGCAGGACGCCAGCGTGCTGCACATCACCCATGCCGGCCCGTTCAACCCCGAGGGTTTCCCCCTGCTGATCGGCGACGAAGTGACCATCGCCCACAAGGTCATGCTCCACGGTTGCAGCATCGGCAACCGGGTGTTGATCGGCATGGGCAGCATCGTCATGGACGGCGCGGTGGTGGAGGACGAAGTGATAGTCGGCGCCGGCAGCCTGGTGCCGCCGGGCAAGCGCCTGGCCAGCGGCTTCCTCTATGTCGGCAGCCCGGTGAAGCAGGTGCGCCCGCTGACCGACAAGGAGCGAGCCTTTTTCAGCTACAGCGCCAACAACTACGTGAAGCTCAAGGATCAGCACCTGGCCGAAGGCTACGACCGCCCCTGACCCTTTCTGATTGCCGAGGAATTGCCATGCATTACCAAACCGTGCTGTTCGACCTCGACGGCACCCTGACCGACCCCCGCGAGGGCATCACCCGGTCGATCCAGTTCGCCTTGGCCAAACTGGGCATCGACGAGCCCGACCTGAGCAAGCTGGAACACTTTATCGGCCCGCCGCTGTTGCAGGCCTTCATGCAGTTCTATGGTTTCGACGAGGCCCGGGCCTGGGAAGCGGTGAACTTCTACCGCGAGCGCTTCAAGGTCACCGGCCTGTATGAGAACCGAGTCTTCGAGGGCGTCACGCCGCTGCTGGAAACCCTCGGCGGGCAAGGGCGGCAGCTGTATATCGCCACCTCAAAGCCCTGGGTGTTCGCCCGGGAAATCGCCCGCCACTTCGACTTCGCCAAGCACTTCAAGGTGATCTACGGCAGCGAGCTGGACGGCACCCGCACCGACAAGGTGGAACTGATCGCCCACCTGCTGGAGCAGGAACGCCTCGACCCGGCCAGCACCCTGATGATCGGCGACCGCAAGCACGACCTGATCGGCGCTCGGCGCAACGGCCTGGATGCAGCGGCGGTAGGCTACGGCTTCGGCAGCCACGAGGAATTGAGCGCCGAGGCACCGGCCCATCATTTCCAGACCCTGGACGAGCTGCACCAGGCGTTCTTGCGCCGCTGACCCCAGCCTCTGTGTGGCGAGGGAGCTTGCTCCCGCCGGGGTGCGCAGCGCCCCCAACTGCACAGGTTCAGAGGCAGGCTCTGCGCCTGCTACGCAGGCGAACGGGAGCAAGCTCCCTCGCCACGCCCCTGAAACTCAGGCCTCCAGCCTGGCCAGGGCCAGCTTGCGCTGCTGGGCCGGCAAGCGCCCCAGCTTTTCCACCTCGCTGAAAAACGCCGGCCAATCGCCGTTCACCTGCCTGAACAAGGCGGCGAAGGCCGGCACCCACTGGTCGTATAAACCAAAGGGCAGCAGCCGGGCGTTGTTCAGTGGCAGGTTGATCCAGGCGTCATAACGCTTGTTGCCGGCCCACTGGCTGTCCCGCAGCTGGCGATAGTCGCGGCGCAAGCGCTCGAATTGCGCAGCCTTACGCTGGCGCATCTGCTCGGCGGGCAAGGGTAGGGCATACAGCTGTGCCAGGCGTTTGCGAGTGTCGAGCAGCAGCTGGATAAACTGATCGCGCTGACGGGTCTCGGCATCCTCCAGAGGCGGCAGCCCACGATAGGCCCGCCATTGCCGGGTGCCTTCCTGCTCGACGAAGGTGGCGAAAGACTCGTTGAACTCGGTGTCGTCCTGCACATAGAAGCGCTGGTGCGCCAGCTCGTGGAAAATCAGCGTGGCCAGGCGCTCATCGCCCCAATGCAGCATCGAACTGATGATCGGGTCGTCGAACCAGCCCAGGGTCGAATAGGCCTCGACGCCGCCAATCGCCACGTCCATGCCTTGTTGCTGCTGCAGCGCCGCGGCACCGCGGGCCGCGCCCTGGCTGTAATAGCCGCGGTAGGCCACACAACCGGCAATCGGGAAGCAATGGGTCTGCGGGCTCAGGGAGAATTCCGCCGTGGCGAACACATTCCACACCACATAGGGCCGGCCGATATCGACGTACAGCCGATAACTGCGGTTGTCCGGCAGGTGCAGGTGCTGGCTGGCAAAGTCCCGGGCCTGTTGCGACTGGGCCAGGTGGGCGCGCAAGGCGGGATCGCGGGAGGGGTCCGCCACCACCTCGGCCACCGGTGTGCGAGCTCGCAACAGCTGCATTTGGCCACTGGCCAGCTGGCTGTAGTAACCCAGGCTGCTGCAACCGTTGAGCAGCAAAAGCATCAGGGCCGGAAACCAAAGGCGCAAAACGGGATCAAGTAGCCCATGGCTCGAACGCGGCCTGTTCACATCGAATCATCCATAGAAAGTCTGCCCGCAAGACTATCTCGCCACCTTGGAGTTTCGCCATGCGCCTGTTGCTGCTAACCACCGCAATGCTTTCCCTCGCTGGCTGCGCCGGATTGCCCAGGCCCGATCCGAACCAGGCCTGGATCGACCTCGCCCCGCCCCGCAACAGCCATTTGCAGGCCCTGGAGGTGGACACCCGGGCCATCGACGATCCGCGCTATTTTCAGGTGCAGCCCGGCAGCCATGAACTGACCCTGCGCTACCAGTTCGCCGTGCAGCCAAGCAATATCGGGCCCGACGCCGAACCGCTGTGGCGCGACTGCCAGCTAAACGTGAAATTCCAGGATTTTGCCGCCGGCCAGCGTTATCGGGTGCAGGCCGGAAACATCGGTTTCCACCCCTGGGCCCGGCTCTACGACGAACAACACACACTGCTCGGCAAAGCCCGACCGACAGGCTGCCAGCGCAGCTGATCGGCGTTATGCTGGCGTTCTCTCGATCATTCGGCCCCTGTCATGCGCCAGCCACTGTTGATCCTCACCCTTGCCACTCTTTGCGCCTGCAGCACACCCTTGCCCAGCGTCGATCCACAACAGGCCTGGATCGACCTTGCCACCCCGACGCCGGGAGGCAAGCTGCTGATGGCCGAACGCCTGGACAACCAACGCCTGACGGACGGGCGGTTCTTCCAGGTCAGCCCCGGCAGCCACGAACTGATGGTGCGCTTCGACTTCGAAGTGTTCGCCGGCGGCATGGGCATGACCACCGATCCCCAGGAGCGCCTGTGCTACCTGAGCCTGCGCTACGACCACTTCCAGGCCGGCCAGCGCTACCGCCTGGAAGCCCGCAACCTGGCCTTCACCCCCAGCGCCCGACTGTACAATGCCCAGCGCGAGATCGTCGCCGAGGAACGCATGGTCAACTGCGTGCCCTGATAAGGCTCAGCGGTCGTTCTTCTGATAGATGATCTTCCGGGTGCCGTTGTCGCAGCTGCCGACCACCATGTTGTTGTCGTGGACCTCGTCATTGGTGACGATTTCGAGGGTGTAAGAGGCAACGCCCTGGGCCTGGATCTTGGCTTCGATCTCGGCCTTGAGTTCCTCGCAGGGCTTGGGGGCGGCCAGGGCCAATGTGGCCAGCGCGCAACTGATAACCGCCAAGGCAAAACGTTTCATGATCTAAAGCTCCCTTGCTGCGGCGCGCACGAACATGCGCTGAAGCCGCAATGAGGTATTCGACCACAGGTGCTCACTCGCCGCACAGACGCCGTCGCCAGCATGCCGGCTGCCACCCAAACAGCAGGAGGCAGCGGCCGGCGAACTCGCCGCCTCAATTGAGCAGCGTTGCATCCAGGCTGATCCTGGCATTGAGCACCTTGGATACCGGGCAACCTTCCTTGGCCTTGTTGCTCAGCGCCTCGAATTGCTGCTGGCTGGCGCCGGGAATCCTGGCCTTGAGGATCAGGTGCACAGCGGTGATGGCAAAACCGCCATCGACCTGGTCCAGGGTCACTTCGGCCTGGGTATCGATGCTGTCCGCCGTAAGCCCGGCCTCGCCAAGAATCATTGAAAAAGCCATGGAGAAGCAGCCCGCATGGGCCGCGCCGATCAGTTCCTCCGGGTTGGTGCCCTTGCCGCCTTCAAAACGCGCCTTGAAGCCGTAGGGCGCTTCACGCAGCACGCCGGTTTCGGTCGAGATCGAGCCGATGCCGGTCTTCAGGTCGCCTTGCCAATGCGCCGAGGCTTTCTTTTTGATACTCATCGCAGTCTCCTCAAGTACCGATGCGAAGGCTCGCACCAAGCTGGTTTGTCTTACCTAAGGGTTCTGAGGATAGATCTGACGGCAAAGTTCAGACCTTGTGCCGGACGCTTATTTATCCGACAAAATTACTCTGCCTATTGAAACTCGGGTATATGCCCACATTGCATAAACCTGACTTTCAGATCCCGGCAGGTTTTGGCTGATGACAAATGCCTGCACGCCCAAGGAGAAGCAGGCTTATGAAACCGTTGTCCGCAGTCAAATTCTCGACCCTCGACCTGGTGCCCGTGCGTGAAGACGGCAGCCCGGGGCAATCGTTGCGCAATTCCCTGGACCTGGCGCAGCACGTGGAAAAGCTCGGCTACACCCGCTTCTGGGTCGCCGAGCACCACAACATGGACGGCATCGCCAGCTCCGCCACCTCGGTGCTGATCGGTTACCTGGCCGGCGGCACGTCGACGATTCGCGTCGGCTCCGGCGGGGTCATGCTGCCCAACCATGCACCACTGGTGATCGCCGAACAGTTCGGCACTCTGGAAAGCCTCTACCCGGGGCGCATTGACCTGGGCCTGGGGCGCGCCCCGGGTTCCGACCAGATGACCGCCCGCGCCCTACGCCGGGAGCGCTCGGGCAGCGCCGACGATTTTCCCGAGGATGTGGCCGAACTGATGGCCTATCTTGGCCCGCGCACCCCGGAACAGCGGGTGATCGCCATGCCGGGCACAGGCAGCAATGTGCCGGTGTGGCTGCTGGGTTCCAGCCTGTTCAGCGCGCAACTGGCCGGGGAACGGGGTTTGCCCTACGCCTTCGCCTCACATTTCGCACCGCGCTATATGCATGAAGCGATTCGCGTGTACCGCAACCACTTCAAGCCTTCGGCGGTTCTCGACAAGCCCTACGTGATGCTGGGAGTGCCGCTGGTGGCAGCCGACACCGACGAGCAGGCCGACTACCTGGCCACTTCGGTGTTCCAGCGCATCCTCGCGCTGATGCGCGGCCAGAGCCTGGTGCAGCGCAAGCCGGTGCAGAGCATGGATGGCCTGTGGCTGCCCCATGAGAAGGAGGCCGTATCGAGTTTCCTCGGCCTGGCGATGATCGGCAGCCCGGCGAAAATCCGCGCCAAGCTGGAAGTGCTGATCGAGCAGACCGGCGCCGACGAGCTGATCTTTACCTGTGACCTGTACCAGCACGCCGACCGCCTGCGCTCCTACGAGCTGCTGTCCCAGGTGATGCAGGGCTGAACGCCGGGCAGAAAAAAGCCGACGCTTTGGCGTCGGCTTTTCAATGGGTGCCTAGCAAGGCTCAACCGCGCTTGTAGACAATCTCCTTGGTGCCGGCTTCGCAAGTGCCGACCACCTTGCCGTCCGCTGCCGCGCCTTTGTCCACCACTTCCAGCGAGTAGTGTTTGGCGCCTTTGGCATCGATCTTCGCGGCGATCTCGCCTTTCAGCTCTTCGCACGGCTTGCCGGCGGCAAGGGCAGTTCCCGCAAGACTCAACAAAGCAGCAGCTAATACTAGTTTTTTCATCGGTCACATTCCCTGGTCGGATCAAAAGAGGCGGCGTAGACGCCAGCCTGACAGAAGCTCAAGACAGTTGTAGCGCTTTGCCACTTCCTATGGCACTCGGCCAGCGCACAAGTTCCAGAGCCTAGCCCAAGGTTTCAACTATTGGCAATTCGAAAGCCGACCTTGAGCGTGACCTGAAAATGCGCCGCTTTGCCGTCCTTGATATGGCCCCGGGTTTCGGTCACTTCGAACCACTCCAGGTGCTTGATGCTCTTGTGCGCCTCGGCCAGGGCGTTGTTGATCGCTTCTTCGATGCTGTTCGGCGACGAACCCACCAGTTCGACTTTCTTGTAAGTGTGATGATCACTCATGACGTTCTCCTTTTCTGACGGTGAACTACAGCCTAGCAGCGATTTTTCCTATGACTTGTGGCGCCTCTAACAACAGGAAATTCAGAAATTCTGCACTTTCCCAACCGGCCGCAGTCGGAACCTACACAGCCCGTTCACCCCCTCGCAGGAGAGCCGACATGGCCAACAACGCACTACGCAAAGCCTCGCTGGAAACGATGGAAGCCGAGATCGCCAGCCTGCTCAAATCGCTGGAAAGCCTCAAGGACGACGCCTCCGACGAGTCGCGCAAGACCCTCAAGGCGCTCAAAAGCAATGCCGAGAATGCGCTCAAGCATTCCCGCAGCCTGCTCAGCGACGCTTATGAAGAGGTGAAAGTGAAAACCCGCGAAACCGGGATCGCCACTCGCGACTACGCCCAGCAACACCCCTGGACCACCGCCGGTGTCGCGGTCGGTGCCCTGGGCCTGCTGGCCGCCTATTTGCTGTGCAAACGCGGCGACTAAGGCTGCAGGCGCAGTTCGTTTTTCAACCACTGGGCCAATTGCCGGGCGCGCCCATCCGCGGCGCGCTTGGGTAACCACAGGGCCAGTTGCCCCGGGGTATCGGAAAAACCCCAGGGCGCCACCAGCCTGCCGGCTTGCAGGTCCTCGGCCACCAGCGGCTGCGGGGCAATCGCCACCCCCAGCCCGGCCACCGCCGCTTCCAGCAAGTAATACAGATGCTCGAAACCCTGCCCGTACTTCAGCCCTGCGGCGTTGATGCCGTTGTGCCGCGCCCAGCTGGGCCAGGCCTGGGGGCGCGAGGTGGTGTGCAACAGGGGTTCCTGCAACAGCGCCGCGGCCGGTGCCGCGCACAGCCGCGAATAGCCGGCATAACGCGGGCTCAGCACCGGACCGATGCGCTCGCTGGCCAGCTCATGCACTTGCATGTCCGCCGGCCACGGCGGTTCGGCGAACACCAGCAGCGCATCCAGCCCCGGGCGCCGTGGGTCCTGGTCGCCCTCGGCGGCGGACAGGTGCAGGCGCAGGTCCGGCAACTCGGCATTCAACCGCCCCAGGCGCGGAATCAACCAGCGCGCCAGCAGGCTGCCGGAGCAACCGAGCACGAAGGGCGCATCGGCGCTGCCCTGGGTCAATTCGGCGCAGACATCCCGCAGACGCTCGAAGGCTTCGCTGCTGGCATCCCGCAGGCGCACCCCGGCATCTGTGAGTTTAAGGCCACGCCCATCCTTGATGAACAGGCTCAGGCCCAGGTGCTCTTCCAGCACCTTCAACTGCCGGCTGACCGCACCGTGGGTTACGTGCAGTTGCTCGGCGGCCTGGCTGACGCTATTGAGCCGGGCAGTGGCTTCGAAGGCCCGCAGGGCATTCAGGGGGGGCAGGTCTCGGCTCATGAGATAGTTGAGTTTTCCTCACAGGTTGTGGCGATCTTATCGGTTTTCAGCGGCCGCCGTCAGGGGGTAGAGTGGCCCCATCGTCTGCTCTGAAGAGCTTTCTCCACCCACTTCCCCGGGAGCGCTGCAATGACCCAGTCCCAATTGCGTAATGGCCCTGACGACAACGGCCTGTTCGGCGCGTTCGGCGGCCGCTACGTGGCCGAAACCCTGATGCCGCTGATCCTCGACCTGGGCCGCGAATATGACAAGGCCAAGCAAGACCCCGAGTTTCTCAAGGAGCTGGCCTACTTCCAGCGCGACTACGTCGGCCGCCCAAGCCCGCTGTACTTCGCCGAGCGCCTGACCGAGCACTGCGGCGGCGCCAAGATCTACCTCAAGCGCGAAGAGCTCAACCACACCGGCGCGCATAAGATCAACAACTGCATCGGCCAGATCCTCCTGGCCCGGCGCATGGGCAAGCAACGCATCATCGCCGAGACCGGCGCCGGCATGCACGGCGTGGCCACCGCCACCGTGGCCGCGCGCTTCGGCCTGCAATGCGTGATCTACATGGGCACCACCGACATCGAGCGCCAGCAGGCCAACGTGTTTCGCATGAAGCTGCTGGGCGCCGAAGTGATCCCGGTGACCGCCGGCACCGGCACCCTGAAAGACGCCATGAACGAAGCCCTGCGCGACTGGGTGACCAATGTCGACAACACCTTCTACCTGATCGGCACCGTCGCCGGCCCGCACCCATACCCAGCCATGGTGCGCGACTTCCAGGCGGTGATCGGCAAGGAAACCCGCGAACAGCTGCAAGCCCAGGAAGGTCGCCTGCCCGACAGCCTGGTGGCCTGCATCGGCGGTGGCTCCAACGCCATGGGCCTGTTCCACCCGTTCCTCGATGACCAGAGCGTCGAGATCATCGGCGTTGAAGCGGCCGGCTTCGGCATCGAGACCGGCAAGCACGCCGCCAGCCTCAACGGCGGGGTGCCCGGCGTACTGCACGGCAACCGCACCTTCCTGCTGCAGGACGACGATGGCCAGATCATCGACGCCCACTCGATCTCCGCCGGCCTGGACTACCCCGGCATCGGCCCGGAACACGCCTGGTTGCACGATATCGGCCGCGTCCAGTACACCTCGGTGACCGACGACGAAGCCCTGGCCGCGTTCCACCAATGCTGCCGCCTGGAAGGCATCATCCCGGCCCTGGAAAGCGCCCATGCCCTGGCCGAAGTATTCAAGCGCGCGCCCACCCTGCCCAAGGATCACCTGATGGTGGTCAACCTCTCGGGTCGTGGCGACAAAGACATGCAGACCGTGATGCACCACATGCAACAGTCCCAGCAGGAGAAACACTGATGAGCCGCCTGCACACCCGCTTTGCCGAGCTGAAGCAACAGAACCGCGCCGCCCTGGTGACCTTCATCACCGCCGGCGACCCGGACTACGACACCTCCCTGGCCATCCTCAAGGGCCTGCCTGCGGCGGGCGCCGACGTGATCGAGCTGGGCATGCCCTTTACCGACCCGATGGCCGACGGCCCGGCGATCCAGCTGGCCAATATCCGTGCCCTGGGGGCCAAACAGAACCTGGCGAAAACCCTGCAGATGGTCCGCGAGTTCCGCGCGGGCAACAGCGAAACCCCGCTGGTGCTGATGGGCTACTTCAACCCCATCCACCACTATGGCGTGCCGCGCTTTATCGCCGACGCCAAGGCCGCCGGTGTCGACGGCCTGATCGTGGTCGACCTGCCGCCGGAACATAACAGCGAGCTGTGCGACCCGGCCCAGGCCGCCGGCATCGACTTTATCCGCCTGACCACGCCCACTACCGACGACACGCGCCTGCCCAAGGTGCTCGATGGCAGCTCGGGCTTTGTCTACTACGTCTCGGTGGCCGGGGTCACCGGCGCCGGCGCCGCCACCCTGGAACATGTGGAAGAGGCCGTGGCCCGCCTGCGTCGGCACACCGACCTGCCGGTGAGCATTGGTTTCGGCATCCGCACCCCGGAGCAGGCTGCGGCCATCGCCCGCCTGGCGGATGGCGTGGTGGTGGGCTCGGCGCTGATCGACCAGATCGCCAACGCCCAGTCGTCCCAGCAAGCGGTGGACGGGGTACTGAGCCTGTGCGCGGCGCTGTCCGAAGGCGTACGTAAGGCTCGCGTCAGCTGAGGGTAAAGTTCCTGATACAGAGGAATTAGCGCCTCGCCAGGCAGACTAAACAACAAGACCTGGGGGTGCGGAATCAAGGTTCCGCCCCCCTTTTTGCTGTATGCGCTGCGAGGAATAGCCGATGAAAATGCCCACACGCCTGATGGCCGCTGCCGCCCTGCTGATCCTCAGCGCCAGCCCCCTGCTACCGGCCATGGCCGACGAGCGCGGCTACGAACACGGCGGCCCGCCACAGGGCCATTGGGACAATCGCGGCAATGAACACCGCGATGGCCCCGGCCACGAACGCCGGGACGGCCCACCGCGGGATTTCGGCCCCGTACGCCAGGCCATCCGTGACAACCATGGCTATTTCGTCCGGGGTGCACCGCCACCGCCCGGCATTCGCCTGGTGCGCGGCCAGCCGCTGCCCCGTGGCTACTACGGTGAACGCCTGGACCCACGTGCGCTGTCGCGCCTGCCGGTGTACCACGGCTATGAATGGCGACGCATGGGCGGCGATATCTTCCTGATCGAAGTCGGCAGCGGCATCGTCTACGACATTCTCGACGGCGTGCTCTACTGATCTCTGCCACAGCCGCCGGCCCCTGCGGGGCCGGCAGGCTAACGCGCGGCTGACCGAAAAATCGCCTCAAAACCCCGTCAGATCCAGCGGCCGCATGGCGCCCATCCAGATCGCATGGTCGGTGTGATCGCGCAGGTCATCACCGGTGTCCGGGTGCAGGAACACCACCAAGCCCCTGCGATTGAGCGCCAGCCACGGCACCACCTGAGCAAACACCTCCGGCGTGAAGGCCAACTGGCAGCTCCAGTCCGGATGCGGCCCCACCAGCCGCTCATGAACCCGGCCCATCTTCAGCGGGAACAGCTGCGCCGCCTGCTCGCACAGGGCCCGGGCCTGGTCGATGGTGCTGGCGTCAAAGTAGACATGGGCGTGATAACCCTTGATCCGTTGCATGCAAACCTCGCGATAACCGACGAACCCTCAAGGTTCGCCTCAGATTCTGAGCCTATGGGGGGCAACAGCGAGCGGCCGCTTAAACCGCCAAGCCCTCCTGTTCAAGCACATGCGCCATGGTGCCACGACAGCACCCGGCCGGCGCCGCTAAAGAGCGATTGCCGGCAATGCCAAACCCTTGAGACTCTGGGCACTGGCAGCCTGCTCGCTGATCAGCCAGTCGACGAACCGCTGGATCAAGGCCCCGCGCCGCTTGCGCGGGGGCAGTACCACGTAATAGCCGTAGCTGGAGATCAGCGTCTGGGCGATGGGCCGGCACAGCAGGCCCTGGTCCAGCAGGTCGTCCACCAGGTGGCGCCAGCCGATGGCCACGCCCTGGCCACCAATGGCGGCCTGGATCAGCAAGGTGTAGTTGTCGAAGCGCAATTGCCCGGAGGCCGGGGCGCTGGCGATGCCCAGCTCACGGAACACGCCGCTCCAGTCGAACCAGTGGTTGCTGTTCTCGCTGCGCAAGTGCAGCAGTGGAAAGTCCAGCAGGGTTGCACTGGGCAACGGCGCGGGGCGTTCCTTGAGCAGCAGCGGGCTGCACACGGGAAACACTTCTTCGCTGAACAGCCAGCGACTTTCGCCATGCTTGAAGCGCCCGTCGCCGAACAGCACCGCCACGTCGATATCGCTGCGCAGCATGCCGTGGCTGCGTTCGCTGGTCACCAGGCTGACGTCCACCTGCGGGTTGGCCTGGTGGAACCGGTGCAAACGCGGCATCAGCCAGTAGGCGGCGAAGGCAAAATCCGTGGCCACTTGCAGCACTTCATGCTGATGCTGCTGGCTCAGGGCGCTGAGGCCGGCATCGATGCTCTGCAGGCCGGCCTGTACCTGCTCCAGCAGCAAGGCCGCGGACTCGGTCAACTCGATGCCACGGTAGATGCGGTCGAACAGGCGCACGCCCAGCTGTTCTTCCAGGCGCTTGATCTGCTGGCTGATGGCCGGCTGGGTAGTGCCCAGCTCCACCGCAGCCGCGGTGAAACTGCGCAAACGGGCCGCAGCTTCAAACACCCGGAGCAGGTCCAGGGACAGGTCGCCAAGGGCTTCATACATAAGCTGTACTTATCCTAGTCATTGCCGTGCATGGGCTTTACCGCTGCAAGCATGGAATCCATGCTCGATTGCAGCACTTTCGCATAACCATCGACTATGGAATGCCGTGATCCCATGAAGCGCAAGAACATTCTTTTCATCATGGCCGACCAGATGGCCGCGCCGCTGTTGCCGTTCTACGGTCCGTCGCCGATCCGCATGCCGCACCTGGAGCGCCTGGCCGCCCAGGGCGTGGTGTTCGACGCCGCCTATTGCAACAGCCCGCTGTGCGCGCCATCGCGCTTCACCCTGGTCAGCGGCCAGCTGCCGAGCCGGATCGGCGCCTACGACAATGCCGCGGATTTTCCCGCCGACGTGCCCACCTACGCCCACTACCTGCGGCGCCTGGGCTACCGCACGGCGCTGTCGGGCAAGATGCACTTCTGCGGCCCGGACCAACTGCACGGCTACGAAGAGCGCCTGACCAGCGATATCTACCCCGCCGACTACGGCTGGGCGGTGAACTGGGACCAGCCCGAGGTGCGTCCCAGCTGGTACCACAACATGTCCTCGGTGTTGCAGGCCGGCCCCTGCGTGCGCACCAACCAGCTGGATTTCGATGAAGAGGTGGTGTTCAAGGCCCAGCAATACCTGTTCGATCATGTGCGCGAAGCCGGCGCGCAACCGTTCTGCCTGACCGTCTCCATGACCCATCCCCACGATCCCTACACCATTCCCAAGGCCTTCTGGGACCTGTATCGCGACGATCAGATCCCGCTGCCGCAGACCCCGCCGCAAACCGAGCTGGACCCCCATTCCCAGCGCCTGCTCAAAGTCTACGACCTGTGGGACAAGCCCCTGCCTGTGGACAAGATCCGCGATGCGCGGCGCGCCTATTTCGGTGCCTGCAGCTACATCGACAGCAATGTCGGCAAGCTGCTGCAGACCCTGGAAGACACGGGCCTGGCCAATGACACCCTGATCGTGTTTTCCGGCGACCACGGCGACATGCTTGGCGAGCGCGGCCTCTGGTACAAGATGCACTGGTTCGAAATGGCCGCCCGGGTGCCGCTGCTGATCCATGCCCCGGGGCAGTTCGGCGCCGGGCGAGTGGGCGCCGCGGTGTCCACCGCCGACCTGCTGCCGACCCTGGTGGAACTGGCCGGCGGCCAGGTCGAGGCGAACCTGCCCCTGGACGGCCGCTCCCTGGTGCCGCACCTGCTGGGGCAGGGCGGCCACGACGAGGTGTTTGGCGAATACATGGCCGAAGGCACCGTGAGCCCGCTGATGATGATCCGCCGCGGCGCCTACAAATTCATCTACAGCGAAGACGACCCCTGCCTACTCTTCGATGTGCACAACGACCCCCAGGAACGCATCGACCTGGGCCAGTCGCCCGAGCATCGGCCACTGTTCGCCGCGTTCCTGGCCGAGGCCCGGGCCAAGTGGGACATCCCGACCCTGCACCAACAGGTCCTGGCCAGCCAGCGCCGGCGCCGCCTGGTGGCCGAGGCGCTGAGCCGGGGCAAGCTCAAGAGCTGGGATCACCAGCCGCTGGTGGACGCCAGCCAGCAATACATGCGCAACCATATCGACCTCGACGATCTGGAGCGCAAGGCACGTTATCCACAACCCTGCCCAAACCAATAAAACCCAAGGGGAACAGCATGCAAAAGTTATCCACAGCACTGGCTTGCGCCATCCTCGCCCTGGGCAGCTCGCCTGCCTGGGCCGACTCCTGCGAGACGGTGAAGATGGCCGACCCGGGCTGGAGCGACATCGCCGCCACCAATGCCATCGCCAGCTTCCTGCTGGACGGCATGGGCTACAAGCCCAAGGTCGACACCCTGGCAGTGCCGATCATTTTCGGCGGGCTCAAGGATGGCCAGGTGGACCTGTTCCTCGGCAACTGGATGCCGGCGCAACAGGGTTTCTACGACAAGTTCGTGGCCAATGGCGAAGTGGTGCAACTGGCGAAGAACCTGGAGGGCACCGAGTTCACCCTGGCGGTTCCGGATTATGTGTGGGAGGCCGGGGTGCATGACTTTTCCGACCTGAACAAATTTGCCGACAAGTTCGACAAGAAGCTCTACGGCATCGGCTCCGGGGCCCCGGCCAACCTGTCGCTGCAGGAAATCATCAAGAACAACGAATTTGGCCTGGGCCAGTGGAAGCTGATCGAGTCCAGCGAACAGGCGATGCTCGCCGAAGTCTCCCGCGCCACCCGGAAGCAGCGCTTCATCACCTTCCTCGGCTGGACCCCGCACCCGATGAACGTGCAGCTGAAAATGCGCTACTTGAGCGGCGGCGAGAAGTACTTCGGCGCCAGCGGCAGCGTCTACACCCTGAGCCGCAAGGGTTATGCACAGGCCTGCCCGAACGTGGCCAAACTGCTGGGCAACCTGCGTTTCACCCAGGACATGGAGAACAGCATCATGGCCGCAGTGGTGAACCAGAAGCTCAGCAACGCCGACGCCGCCAAGGCCTGGATCAAGGCGAATCCGGCGGTGCTGGAACAGTGGCTGCAAGGGGTGCGGACCCTCGACGACAAAGACGCCCTGGCAGCGGTGAAAACCAGGCTCTAGCCCGAAGCAGTGGCGAGCGAGCGTGCTCGCGCTGGGCTGCACAGCAGCCCCAACCCCGGACACCGCGTCGCCTGGCTCTACGGCCGCTGCGCCTCCGAGCGGGAGCAAGCTCCCTCGCCACAAGACAACAGTGCTCAGGCTGGAACCCCGTGCAGGATGCTTTAACCTGAGCCCACTTCACCCATAGACCCGCGAGACACCATGGCCTGGCCCGATCGCCGTTCACTCCTGCCGTTCCTCGACTGGCTGCCGCGGCAGACCCGGGCCAGCGTCGGCCGCGACCTGCTGGTGGGCCTGAGTGGCGCGGTCCTGGCCCTGCCGCAGTCCATCGCCTATGCGCTGATCGCCGGCCTGCCGGCGGAATACGGGTTGTATGCGGCCATAGTGCCGGTGCTGATCGCCTGCCTCTGGGGCTCTTCCTGGCACCTGATCTGCGGCCCCACGGCGGCGATCTCCATCGTCCTCTACGCCAGCGTCAGCCCGCTGGCGGTACCGACCTCCGCGGACTACATCACCCTGATCCTGCTGCTGACCCTGCTGGCCGGGGTCTTCCAGTGGCTGCTGGGCCTGCTGCGCTTCGGCGCCCTGGTGAACTTCGTCTCGCACTCGGTGGTGCTGGGCTTCACCCTGGGCGCGGCCCTGGTGATCGCCCTGGGGCAACTGCCCAGCCTGCTGGGCCTGGAGCTGCCGAGCCAGAGCACTGCCCTCAACGGCCTGAGCCTGCTGCTGCAACACCTGGATGCCGTGGACCTGCCGTCCCTGTGGCTGGGGCTGGGCACCCTGGGCGTGGGCATCGCCATCAAGCTGCTGGCGCCACGCTGGCCGGCCCTGCTGCTGAGCCTGATGCTCAGCGCCCTGGCAGTGTGGCTGCTGCCGGGATGGTTCGGCCATGTGCAGCGGGTCAGTGCCTTCGTTGGCCGCTTGCCGCCCCTGAGCCCACTGCCGCTGGACCTGGAACTGATCCTGCGCTTGCTGCCCAGCGCGGTGGCGGTGGGCATGCTGGGTCTGGTCACCAGCCTGTCGATCGCCCGCTCGCTGGCGGTGCGCTCGGAGCAACTGCTGGACGCCAACCAGGAAGTGCGCGCCCAGGGCCTGTCGAACATCCTCGGCGCGTTTTTCTCCGGCTACCTGTCCGCAGGCTCGTTCACCCGCTCGGGCTTGAGCTATGAAGCCGGGGCCCGCTCGCCCCTGGCCGGGGTGTTCTCGGCGCTCTGGGTGGCGCTGTTCGCCCTGACCGGCGCCGGGCTGATCGCGCATATTCCGATCCCGGCCATGGCCGGCAGCATCCTGCTGATCTGCTGGGGCTTGGTGGATCACCGGGGCATTCGCGCCTTGTTCCGGGTCAGTCGCGCCGAGTTCGCGGTGATGGGCCTGACCTGCCTGGCCACCCTGCTGCTGGAGTTGCAGACGGCGATCTATGCCGGGGTGCTGGCCTCGCTGTTCTTCTACCTCAAGCGCACCTCGCGGCCCCGGGTACAGCACGCCAGTGAAGAACAGGCCGATGTGCTGCGGGTGGGCGGCTCGATCTTCTTCGGCGCCAGCCATTACCTGCAGGTACGCATGCAACGCTGCCATGCCCCGAAGCTGGTGATCGACGCGCGGCAGATCAACTTTATCGATTACTCGGGGGTGGAGATGCTGCACCAGGAAGCGCGCCGGCTAAGACGCCAGGGCCGCAGCCTGACCCTGCGCCGGGCGCGGCAGACGGTGAAGGAGGAGTTGGTGAAGCTGGAGGGCGCGGAGCGTTGCCCGATCCTCTTCGAAGACTGAGGCATTCGCTCCATGCCAGAAGAGCAACCGCTCCCTGTGGCGAGCGAGCTTGCTCGCGCCGGGCTGCGCAGCAGCCCCAACCCCGACCACCGCGCTCCAGCTGATGCACCGCGTTGCTGGTCTCTGCGGCCGCTGCGCGCCCGAGCGGGAGCAAGCTCCCTCGCCACACGGGATTACTGGGCCAGCTGACGACGCAGTTCGGCCAGCACCGGAGCGCTGTCCGGGCGCACGCCACGCCACAGATGAAAGGCTTCCGCCGCCTGTTCGGCCAGCATGCCCAGGCCATCGAGCACCAATGCCGCGCCATGTTCGCTGGCCCAGCGGCAGAAGGGCGTGGGCTCCTTGCCGTACATCATGTCGTAGCACACCGTTTTGCCCGGTTCGATCAGGCTGCTGGCAATCGGCGGCAAATCCCCCGCCAGGCTGGCGGAGGTGGCATTGATGATCAGGTCCACCGGCTCCTGCAACCAGTCGAAACCGCTGGCCGAAACCGGCCCCAGGTCGGCGAACAGCTCGGCTAGGTGCTCGGCCTTTTCCACGGTGCGATTGGCGATGATCAGCGAGGCCGGCTGCTGCGCCAGCAAGGGTTCGAGGGCGCCACGCACCGCACCGCCAGCCCCCAGCACCAGGATGCATTTGCCCTTGAGCTCAACCCCGGCATTTACCCTCAGGTCACGCACCAGCCCGGCGCCATCGGTGTTGTCCCCCAGCAGGCGGCCATCGGCCTGCTTGCACAGGGTATTCACCGCCCCGGCGCGCCGGGCGCGCTCGGTCAGGCTGTCGCACAGGCCATAGGCCTGTTCCTTGAAGGGCACAGTGACATTGGCTCCGCGCCCCTCGGCGAAGAAGCGCCGGGCGGTGTCGGGAAAATCGTCCAGGGGCGCCAGCAGGGTGTTGTATTCCAGCTGCTGGCCGGTTTGCGCGGCGAACAAGCGGTGGATCAGCGGCGACTTGCTGTGGCCGATCGGATTACCAAAGACAACGTACTGATCCATCTCTTTCCCCCAATTACTCAACAGCACGGCGAACAGTCTCGACCTCGAAGGCCCCTTCGCTGGCAAGCCAGCTCCTACATCCGGGTGGGTGCTGTGTCAGTGGCTGTCGGCCAGCCAGTCGCGGTCCTGCAGGAAGTATTCGGTCAGCCGCGCTTCCTCGGTGCCCGGCTCGGCCTTCCAGTCGTAGCCCCAGCGCACTTGTGGCGGCAGCGACATCAGGATGGACTCGGTGCGTCCGCCCGACTGCAGGCCGAACAGGGTGCCACGGTCGTAGACCAGGTTGAACTCGACGTAGCGCCCGCGGCGGTACTCCTGGAACTCGCGCTGCTGCTCGGTGTAGGCCATGGCCTTGCGCCGCTGGACTATGGGCAGGTAGGCCTCGATGTAGGCGTCGCCGATGGCGCGCATGAAGGCGAAGCTGGTGTCGAAGTCCCACTGGTTCAGGTCGTCGAAGAACAGGCCGCCGATACCCCGCGGCTCATTGCGGTGCTTGAGGTGGAAGTAGCTGTCGCACCAGGCCTTGTAGCGCGGATAGACGTCGGCGCCAAACGGCGCGCAGGCGCGCTCGGCCACTCGGTGCCAGTGCACGCAGTCTTCTTCATTGCCGTAGTAGGGGGTCAGGTCGAAACCACCGCCGAACCACCACACCGGTTCTTCACCTTCCTTCTCGGCGATAAAGAACCGCACATTGGCGTGGGAGGTCGGTACATGGGGGTTGTGCGGGTGGATCACCAAGGACACGCCCAGGGCCTCGAAGCCACGGCCGGCCAGTTCCGGACGGTGGGCGCTGGCCGAAGGCGGCAGGCCGCTGCCGAATACATGGGAGAAGTTGACCCCGCCTTTCTCGATCACCGCACCCTCGCCAATCACCCGGGTGCGACCGCCACCGCCGGCTGGGCGGGTCCAGGCGTCTTCGATAAAGCGGGCGCTGCCGTCTGCGGTTTCCAGGGCGGCGCAAATGCGGTCTTGCAGGTCGAGCAGGTAGGCTTTTACGGCCTCGGTGCGGGTAGTCATGGCATCACCTTGAATCGGGCAAAGCTAGGCGGCGCCAGGGATGGAGCAGGGCCGGCGCAAATGGGCGCGTAGCATAACACCGCCCCGGGGCGCTCCGCAGTTGACGAAGGTCAAGCACAGGAGTCCGATAGAGCACTTTGACGATTCGACCCAGGAGAGAGTGCAGATGGCCAAACGTATCCAGTTCCGTGCCCATGGTGGCCCCGAAGTGCTCGAGTATGTGGATTACCAGCCGGCCGAGCCCGGTCCGCAGCAGGTTCGCGTCAGCAACCAGGCCATCGGCCTGAACTTTATCGACACCTATTTTCGCAGTGGCCTGTATGCCCCGCCGGCCTTGCCTTCCGGGCTGGGTGCCGAGGGCGCCGGGGTGGTCGAGGCCGTGGGCAGTGGCGTGACGCGCTTCAAGGTCGGTGATCGCGTGGCCTACGGCAGCGGCCCGCTGGGGGCCTACAGCCAAGTGCATGTGCTGCCCGAAGCCAACCTGGTGCACCTGCCGGACAGCATCAGCTTCGAGCAGGCCGCCGCGGTGATGCTCAAGGGCCTGACCGTGCAGTACCTGCTGCGCCAGACCTATGAACTCAAGGGCGGTGAAACCGTGTTGTTCCACGCGGCGGCCGGCGGCGTCGGCTCCCTGGCCTGCCAGTGGGCCAAGGCCCTGGGGGTGAAGCTGATCGGCACCGTCAGTTCGCCGGAAAAAGCCGCCATCGCCAAGGCCCTGGGCGCCTGGGAAACCATCGACTACAGCCATGAGGACGTGGCCCAGCGGGTGCTGGAACTGACCGCCGGAAACAAGTGCCCGGTGGTCTACGACGGGGTCGGCAAGGACACCTGGCTGACCTCCCTGGACTGCCTGCAGCCGCGGGGCCTGATGGTCAGCTTCGGCAATGCCTCGGGGGCGGTGGACGGGGTCAACCTGGGGATTCTCTCGGCCAAGGGCTCGCTGTACGTGACCCGGCCGACTTTGGCCACCTACGCCAACAACGCCGAGAACCTGCAACGCATGGCCGATGACCTGTTCGGCATGATTACCAGCGGCCAGCTGAAGATCGAGATCGGCCAGCGCTTTGCCCTGGCGGATGCGGCCAAGGCCCATACCGAGCTCTCGGCGCGGCGCACGACCGGTTCGACTGTGCTGTTGCCTTAAACGCCTTCGCCGGCCAGCCGGCTCCTACAGCACGCATCGCGATGACCTGTAGGAGCCGGCTGGCCGGCGAAGCTGTCAGGAAGGCCGAACCACCCTGCCGGTGGCCAGGTCGCGGATCAGGCTCGGGTTCTTGCGCCCGCCCAGGCTGCCACCCAGCACCAGGTCCAGCTGGCCACGGAAGTACTGCTCGATACGGATCCGCGTGCGGGCCGCCGGCCGCCCCTGGGGGTTGGCCGAGGTGGAAATCAGCGGGCCCACCAGGGCGCACAGCTCGCGCACCAGCGGGTGATCGCTGACCCGCAGCGCCACGGTGTCATGCACCCCGGTCACCCATTCGGGCAGCAGGTTCTGATGGGGCACCAGCCAGGTGTTGGGCCCTGGCCAGGTACTGGACATGCGCTCGATCCAGGTATCGGGGAAGTCTTCAAACAGGAAGTCGAACTGGTGGATGTTGTCGGCGATCAGAATCAGCCCCTTGTCCACCGACCGTGACTTGATCGCCAACAGGCGATCCACCGCCTCTTCATTCCACGGATCGCACCCCAGGCCCCAGACCGCTTCGGTTGGATAGGCAATCACCGCCCCTGCGCGAATCTCTCGTGCGGCTTGTTGCACACGCCAACTGCTGACCATTGCCGACTCTCCAGATAAAAGCTGTGCGCAGTTTACCCATCCTGCCTATAAAACCTAGCTCAGGCGTGCAAACCAGCGGCCATTTTCACGCTGGGCACGGCCTTCGATCTCCAGCTCGGTGAGGGCCGCCAGCACCTGCGGCAGCGACCAGCCGCTGGCCAGCGCCAAGCCCTCGCTGCTGTGGGGCGCAGCATGCAGCAGGGCCAGCAACGGATGAGCAATGGGCTCGGGCGACGGGGCTGGGGACGGCGGCAGGTTTTGCCAGCCGCTCAGGGTCTCGAGGATCTGCTGCACGCTTTCCACCAGCAGCGCGCCATCGCGGATCAATTGATGGCAACCCCGGGCACCGGGGTGGTGGATGGAACCGGGAATGGCATACACCTCGCGCCCCTGCTGCGCCGCCAGCCGCGCGGTGATCAGTGAACCGCTGGCCACGCTGGCCTCCACCACCAGCACCCCCAGGGACAACCCGCTGATGATCCGGTTGCGCCGGGGGAAGTGGTCCGGGCGCGGGCTGCAGCCCAGGGGAAACTCGGAAACGACTGCGCTACCGCGCTCGATCATGGCCCGGGCCAGCGAGCGGTGGCGCTGTGGATAAATATTTTCCAGGCCACTGCCCAGCACCCCCACGGTGCGCCCTCCGACATCCAGGGCGGCCTGGTGCGCGGCGCCATCGATGCCCAGGGCCAGGCCGCTGGTAATCACGAAACCGGCCCCGGCCAGGCTCCGGGAAAACGCCCGGGCGGTATCCAGCCCTGGGGGCGAGGCACGGCGGCTGCCCACCAGCGCCAGCTGCGGCAGTTCGAGAATCTTCGGGTCGCCGGCGACGAACAGCAGCGGCGGTGCATCGTCCAGTTGCGCCAGCAGCGGCGGGTAGCCGGGCTGGTCCCACATCAGCAAATGCTGGGCCGCAGGCTCCAGCCAGGCCAGGGCATGGCGGGCGTCATCACGCACTTGGGCACTGCGCCGGGCGTCGCCGCAGGCGCTGGGCAGCCCCAATGAGCGCCAGGCACTGGCCGGTGCACTGAGCGCCTTGGACGCCGAACCGAAGGCCTGAAGCAGGCGCTGGAAACGCTGTGGGCCAAGATCCGGCAGGGCATGCAAACGTAAACGGGCCTCCAGTTCCGCAGGGGAAATGGCCCGGGCAGTCGAGTTCGACATGGATCATCCTTGATCGTCAGGGCTCCGGCCGGAACCGGAACAAGCTGTGGATAAGTCTGTGGGCAACTTGTTGAGGAAAGATTTCCCACAGGCCTTGGAAAGGTCGCGCCAAGCCAGCGACGGCGGCGATGAACAACCGCCCAAGCCAATGCCAGCAAGGCGAAGAGTGATTTCCTCGTGAGCTGAATCCCTTTATCATGTGCGTTCGCGTGAAACGCCAGAGCCTCTGCGGCTCGCTCCTTCGCAGAGCACGTTTTGCATCGGCGGCCCAGGTCCAAACCTGCGCGGACGCCGACTCCGCCCTTACTTCACACGTGTAGCAATTACGCTTATGGCCATTTTAAACATCCTCGAATTCCCCGATTCGCGCCTGCGCACTATCGCCAAACCGGTGGCCGTAGTGGACGACGAAGTGCGTCAGTTGGTCGACGACATGTTTGAAACAATGTATGAGGCCCCAGGTATCGGGCTGGCGGCGACCCAGGTCAACGTGCACAAGCGCGTGGTGGTGATGGACCTGTCCGAAGACCGCAGCGAGCCCCGGGTTTTCATCAACCCCGAGTTCGAAGCCCTGACCGACGAGATGGACCAGTACCAGGAAGGCTGCCTCTCGGTGCCTGGCTTCTACGAGAACGTAGACCGTCCGCAGCGAGTCAAGATCAAGGCCCTGGACCGCGACGGCCAGCCCTACGAGCTGATCGCCGAAGGCCTGCTGGCGGTATGCATCCAGCACGAGTGCGACCACCTCAACGGCAAGCTGTTTGTCGATTATCTGTCCACGCTCAAGCGTGACCGGATCAAGAAGAAGCTGGAAAAGCAGCATCGCCAACAGGCTTGATTCCTTATCCAGTGGTGCATCGCGGGCAAGCCCGCTCCTACAATGGTTCATTTGTGTAGGAGCGGGCTTGCCCGCGATCGTTTCACCTGCGCCCCCTTTCCAAGCGAGTACCCAAGATGCGCATCGTCTTTGCCGGCACCCCCGAATTCGCCGCCGAACACCTCAAGGCCCTGCTCGACAGCCCTTATCAGATTGTCGCGGTCTACACCCAGCCGGACCGCCCGGCCGGACGCGGGCAGAAACTGATGCCCAGCCCGGTCAAGCAGCTGGCCCTGGAACATGCCATTCCCGTGCTGCAACCGCCAACCTTGCGCAATGCCGAGGCCCAGGCCGAACTGGCGGCACTCAAGCCGGACCTGATGGTGGTGGTGGCCTACGGCCTGATCCTGCCCCAGGTGGTGCTGGATATTCCGCGCCTGGGCTGCATCAACAGCCATGCCTCGCTGCTGCCACGCTGGCGCGGTGCGGCGCCGATCCAGCGCGCGGTAGAGGCGGGCGACGCGACCAGCGGCGTGACCGTGATGCGCATGGAAGCCGGCCTGGACACCGGGCCGATGCTGCTCAAGGTCAGCACCCCGATCAGCGCCGAAGACACCGGCGGCAGCCTGCACGATCGCCTGGCCGAGATGGGCCCGCCGGCAGTGTTGCAAGCCATTGCCGGCCTCGCCGACGGTACCTTGCAAGGCGAAATCCAGGACGACAGCCTGGCCACCTACGCCCACAAGCTGAACAAGGACGAGGCGCGCATCGACTGGGCGCGTCCGGCCCTGGAGCTGGAACGCCTGGTGCGGGCTTTCAACCCCTGGCCGATCTGCCACAGCACCTTGAATGGCGAAGCGCTGAAAGTGCTGGCCGCGACCCTGGCCGAAGGCAAGGGCGCCCCGGGGCAGATCCTCGGCGCCAGCAAGGACGGCCTGATCGTCGCCTGTGGTGAACAGGCGCTGTGCCTGACCCGCCTGCAACTGCCCGGCGGCAAGGCGCTGAACTTCAGCGACCTGTTCAATAGCCGTCGCGAGAAATTCGCCATCGGCACGGTCCTCGGCCAAGCGGCGGACGCCCAATGAACCCGCGTTTGGCCGCCGCCAAGGCCCTGGCCGCCGTGCTCAGCGGCAAGGCCTCGCTCAACAGTTCGCTGCCGGTGCAGCTGGACAAGGTCGAAGACCGCGATCGCGGCTTCACCCAGGACCTGGCCTTCGGCACCGCACGCTGGCAGCCACGCCTGTCGGCGCTGGCGGCCAAGCTGCTGCAGAAGCCGTTCAAGGCCGCCGATGCCGATGTCGAGGCGCTGCTGCTGGTGGGCCTCTATCAGTTGCTCTACACCCGGGTGCCGGCCCACGCCGCCATCGGTGAAACCGTGGGCTGCGCCGACAAGCTGAAAAAGCCCTGGGCCAAGGCCCTGCTCAACGCCTTGCTGCGCCGCGCCCAGCGTGAAAGCAGCGAGCTTTTGGCCGAGCTGGAACGCGACCCGGTGGTGCGCACCGCCCACCCGCGCTGGCTGCAGAAATCCCTCAAGGCGTTCTGGCCCGAGCAGTGGGAAGCCATCTGCGCCGCCAACAACGCCCACCCGCCGATGATCCTGCGGGTCAATCGCCGCCATCATGCCCGCGATGCCTACCTGCAACTGCTGAGGGAAGCCGGCGTGGCGGCCCGGGCCTGTACCTATAGCCAGGACGGCATCATCCTCGACGCGGCCGGCGATGTACGGGCCCTGCCGGGCTTTGCCGAAGGCTGGGTCAGCGTGCAGGACGAAGCCGCGCAACTGGCCGCCGAGTTGCTGGAGCTGGCGCCCGGGCAACGGGTGCTGGATGCCTGCTGCGCCCCGGGGGGCAAGACCTGCCACATCCTCGAAGTACAGCCGGAGCTGGCCGGGGTGGTGGCGGTGGACCTGGAAGCCAAGCGCCTGGTACGGGTGCGGGAAAACCTCGAGCGCCTGGGGCTCGATGCCCAGTTGATCGCCGCCGATGGCCGCGACACCCAGGCCTGGTGGGACGGCAAGCCGTTCCAGCGCATCCTGCTGGACGCACCCTGCTCGGCCACCGGGGTGATCCGTCGTCACCCGGATATCAAGCTGACCCGCCAGGCCGAGGACATCGCTGCCCTGGCCCAGCTCCAAGGCGAGCTGCTGGACGCCATGTGGCAGGCCCTGGAAGTGGGCGGCATCCTGCTCTACGCCACCTGCTCGACCCTGCCCACCGAGAACACCGAGGTGATCGCCGCCTTCCTGGAGCGCACCCCGGGCGCTCGGGAATTGGACATCGGCGGCCAGTTGGGGCAGCCTGCGGCCGGCCTCAAGCAGCCCCACGGGCGCCAGTTGCTGGCGCAAGAGGGCGGCCATGACGGCTTCTACTACGCCAAGCTGATCAAGATCGCCGCGGCTCGTGGCTAAACGCTTTTAAGGGAGTGACTGGATGAAGATCATCATCCTCGGCGCCGGGCAAGTGGGCGGTACGCTGGCGGAACACCTGGCCAGCGAAGCCAACGACATCACCGTGGTGGACACCGACGGTGAACGCCTGCGCGACCTCGGCGACCGCCTCGACATCCGCACCGTGCACGGCCGCGGCTCGTTTCCCACGGTGCTGCGCCAGGCCGGTGCCGACGACGCCGACATGTTGGTGGCGGTGACCAACAGCGACGAGACCAATATGGTCGCCTGCCAGGTGGCCCACACCCTGTTCCACACCCCGACCAAGATCGCCCGGGTGCGTGAAGCCGCCTACCTGACCCGCGCCGGGCTGTTCGACAACGACGCCATTCCGGTGGATGTGCTGATCAGCCCCGAACAGGTGGTGACCAACTACATCAAGCGCCTGATCGAACACCCCGGCGCTCTGCAGGTGATCGACTTCGCCGAGGGCAAGGCCCAGCTGGTGGCGGTCAAGGCCTACTACGGCGGCCCGCTGGTGGGCCAACAACTGCGCCAGCTGCGCGAGCACATGCCCAACGGCGACACCCGGGTGGCGGCGATCTTCCGCCGTGACCGGCCGATCATGCCCAAGGGCGATACGGTGATCGAGGCCGACGACGAGGTGTTCTTTATTGCCGCCAAGGCCCATATCCGCGCGGTGATGAGCGAGATGCGGCGCCTGGAAGAGTCCTACAAGCGCATTGTGATCGCCGGTGGCGGGCAAATCGGCGAGCGCCTGGCCGAGGCCATCGAAAGCCGCTACCAGGTAAAGATCATCGAGATGAACCCGGCCCGCTGCCGTTACCTGTCCGACACCCTGGACAGCACCGTGGTGCTGCAGGGCAGCGCCTCCGACCGCGACTTGCTGCTGGAAGAGAACATCGCCGACGCCGATATCTTCCTGGCCCTGACCAACGACGACGAGGCCAACATCATGTCCTCGCTGCTGGCCAAGCGCCTGGGCGCGAAGAAGGTCATGACCATCATCAACAACCCGGCCTATGTCGACCTGATCCAGGGTGGTGACATCGATATCGCCATCAGCCCGCAGCTGGCCACCATCGGTACCCTGCTGGCCCACGTGCGCCGCGGCGATATCGTCAGCGTGCACTCCCTGCGCCGTGGTGCGGCGGAAGCCATCGAGGCCATCGCCCATGGCGACGCCAAGTCGAGCAAGGTTATCGGCCGGGCCATCGAGGACATCGGCCTGCCGCCGGGCACCACCATCGGCGCCATCATTCGCGATGAGGAAGTGCTGATCGCCCACGACGATACGGTGATCGAGACCGGTGACCATGTGATCCTGTTCCTGGTGGACAAGAAACACATTCGCGATGTGGAAAAGCTGTTCCACGTGGGCCTGAGCTTCTTCTGAGCCGGAACCTGTGTAGTCAGGGCCGGCCAATCGCGAGCAAGCTCGCCCCTACAGGTATGACTCAACCCCGCCAATAATCAGCGAAGGAACCCGCCCATGCTTGAATCCCTGGAAAAAATGCTCGCCAAGGGTGTGGATAACGCCCTGCTGCGCTTCGGCCTGGGCAAGGGCTACCTGGACCAGGGCGAGTTCGCCCGCGCTGCCGAGCACCTGCAACGCTGCGTGACCTTCGACCCCAAGTATTCGGCGGCCTGGAAGCTGCTGGGCAAGGCCCATCAGGGCCAGGGCGACCTTACGGGCGCACGTCAGGCCTGGGAGCAGGGGCTGGAAGCGGCCCGCGCCCATGGCGACAAGCAGGCGGAAAAGGAAATGACCGTGTTCCTCAAGAAACTCGAGCGCCAGTCAGGGACCTGAGCGGTAGCGGTATCTGCTCAGAGATAGCGCAGGGCGATACCCTCGGCGTCCACCTGCACCACTTCCATGCGCACCCGCGGCGCACCCAGCGGCAGGCCTTGCACCTGGCCATAGACCACCGCGCCCTTGGGCAATCGGGCCAGGGCCGGGCTCTGCACATAGACGCCGCTGGCGGACAGGTTGCGGGTCTGCCCCAGGCATTCGCCGATGCTTTCGTGGGAAATCTTGATGCGGAACGACTTGCGGTGCTCGGACATCTTCTGCGCCCTTGTTCGGTGCCTTGTGGATAACTCCCTGCGCGAGGTTATCCACAGATCGTGCCAGCTCTGTCAGTACCAGCGTGCCTCGCCCGGCGGGCGCTTCTTGAAGCGTTTCATGCTCCACATGTACTGGCTCGGGTAAGCCCCCACATAACGCTCGACCACCTTGCTCATGGCCGCGCAGGAGGTTTCGGTATCGGTGCTGTACATGTCTTCGGGGGCCGCTTCGAGTATTACCTTGTAGCCCGAGCCATCGGGCAGGCGCAGGGCGTGGAGGAACACCCCGACCGCCTTGCCGCCGGCCAGCATGTTCGGCACGAACTTGCTGGTCAGGGCCTGGGTGGCGAAGAAGGGCACGAAGATCCCGGCGGATTCGGCCGGTTCCGGGTCGGCGGGAATCCCCACTGCACCGCCTTTGCGCACTTCCTTGATGACACTGAGGATGCCTTCCTTGGTGGAAGCCGCTACCCGGTTGCCCAGTTGCACCCGCTGCTTGCGCAGCAGTTCGTCCACCGCCTTGAGCTTGGGCGGGCGGTAGAAAATGATCGGTTTGCACTGGCTGCAATAGAAGTGGTTGAGCACTTCCCAGTTGCCCAGGTGGCTGGTGATGCCGACCACACCCTTGCCCGAGGCCAGGGCCTGCTTGAGCACCTCGAGGCCTTCGACTTCCCGCACCAGGGCGATGGAACGCTCGGCCGGCCAGATCCAGGCACAGGCGCTTTCGGTCAGGGACTTGCCGATGTCCTTGAGGCTCTGGCCCACCAGGCGCTCGCGCTCGGCCGGGTCCATCTGTGGAAAACATTTGGCCAGGTTGATGCGCACCACATCGCGGGAGCGGTTGGGGGTCTTCCACATGATCCAGCCGATGGCCGCGCCGACCGCCTGCACCGCGCGCCAGGGCAGCAGGGCAAACAACCGCAGAGCACCCACCAGCAGGGCGCCTTTGAACTTATCCACAAGTGACTCCTGATCTTGGTCATGAAGCGTGTCGCCAGCCGGCTATTCTAACCGCGCATCAGCCAGGATGGCGTAGCGATCACAGTCCTGCGTGTGGTCCATGACCATGCCCGAGGCCTGCATCAGGGCGTAACAGATGGTCGGCCCGACGAAGGTGAAGCCGGCCTTGCGCAGGCCGCGGCTCATGGCCTCGGCCTCCGGGGTCACCGCCGGGACCTGGCTGCGGTCCTTGAAATGGTTGATTTTCGGCACCCCGCCAACGAAGGACCAGAGCAACTCCACCGGGTCGTCCAGCTCCAGCCAGGCCTGGGCATTGCGCCGCGCGGCATTGAGCTTGAGGCGGTTGCGGATGATGCCCGGGTCCTGCATCAGGTCCTCGATCTCGGCATCGCTCATCTGCGCCACGCGCTGCACGTCGAAGCCGAACAGCACCCGGCGATAGTGCTCGCGTTTCTTCAGCACGGTGATCCAGGACAGCCCGGCCTGGAACCCTTCGAGCAATAGCAACTCGAACAAGCGCTGCCCATCGCGCAGCGGCACGCCCCACTCCTGATCGTGATATGCCATGTACAAAGGATCGTCGGAACACCAAAAGCAGCGTGGCATAAGGCTCCAGGGGGACGTGCGCAGGACTGAATCGGGTATACTCCCGCTCCTTAAATCGCAGCCCAAGTAACAGGTGAATTTCGTGAGCCAGCCTACGCCAGCCGTGCGTACCTTCCAAGACTTGATCCTCGCCCTCCAGCAGTACTGGGCCGAGCAAGGTTGTGTGGTACTTCAGCCCTACGATATGGAAGTAGGCGCCGGCACTTTCCACACCGCCACCTTCCTGCGGGCCATAGGCCCGGAAACCTGGAACGCCGCTTATGTGCAGCCCAGTCGTCGCCCGACTGACGGCCGCTACGGCGAGAACCCCAATCGCCTGCAGCACTACTACCAGTTCCAGGTGGTGTTGAAACCCAATCCGGAGAACTTCCAGGAGCTGTACCTGGGTTCCCTGAAGCACGTGGGCCTGGACCCGCTGGTGCACGACATCCGCTTCGTCGAAGACAACTGGGAATCGCCGACCCTGGGCGCCTGGGGCCTGGGCTGGGAAGTCTGGCTCAATGGCATGGAAGTGACTCAGTTCACCTACTTCCAGCAGGCCGGTGGCATCGAGTGCTACCCGGTGACCGGCGAGATCACCTACGGCCTGGAACGCCTGGCCATGTACCTGCAGGGCGTGGATTCGGTGTACGACCTGGTGTGGGCCGACGGCCCGTTCGGCAAGGTCACCTATGGCGATGTGTTCCACCAGAACGAAGTGGAGCAGTCGACCTACAACTTCGAACACGCCAACGTCGAGAAACTGTTCGAGCTGTTCGATTTCTACGAGAGCGAAGCCAAGCGCCTGATCGAGCTGGACCAGCCGCTGCCGCTGCCGAGCTATGAAATGGTGCTCAAGGCATCCCACACCTTCAACCTGCTGGATGCACGCCGGGCGATCTCGGTGACCGCGCGCCAGCAGTACATCCTGCGTGTGCGTACCCTGGCGCGTTCCGTCGCCCAAGCCTACCTGTTGGCTCGCGCCAAGCTGGGCTTCCCGATGGCAACCCCAGACCTGCGTGATGAAGTGTTGGCTAAGTTGGAGGCGGCACAATGAGTGCGCAAGATTTTCTGGTTGAACTGGGCACTGAAGAACTGCCACCCAAGGCCCTGAACACCCTGGCCGAAGCCTTTCTGGCGGGCATCGAGAAGGGCCTGCAAGGCGCCGGCCTGGGCTTCAAGGCCAAGCACGTGTACGCCGCGCCACGGCGCCTGGCGGTACTGATCAGCCAGCTGGACACCCAGCAGCCGGATCGCAGCATCAACCTCGACGGCCCGCCACGCCAGGCGGCGTTCGACGCTGAAGGCAACCCGACCCAGGCAGCCCTGGGCTTTGCCAAGAAGTGCGGCGTGGACCTTAGCGAAATCGACCAGAGCGGCCCGAAACTGCGCTACAGCCAGAGCATCAAGGGCAAGCCCACCGCCAGCCTGCTGCCGACCATAGTCGAGGACTCGCTCAACGACCTGCCGATTCCCAAGCGCATGCGCTGGGCCGCGCGCAAGGAAGAGTTCGTGCGTCCGACCCAATGGCTGGTGATGCTGCTCGGCGATGAGGTCATCGACTGCACCATCCTCGCCCAGAAGTCTGGCCGCGACTCCCGCGGGCACCGCTTCCACCACCCGGAAAGCGTGCGCATCACTTCGCCGGCCAACTACCTGGCCGACCTGCGCGCCGCCTACGTGCTGGCCGATGCCAATGAGCGTCGCGAGCTGATCAGCAAGCGCACCGCCGAGCTGGCCACCCGCCAGGAAGGCACCGCCATCGTTCCAGCCGACCTGCTGGACGAAGTCACCGCCCTGGTGGAATGGCCAGTGCCGCTGGTGTGCTCGTTCGAAGAGCGTTTCCTCGAAGTGCCCCAGGAAGCCCTGATCACCACCATGCAGGACAACCAGAAGTACTTCTGCCTGCTGGATGTGGACGGCAAGCTGCTGCCGCGTTTCATCACCGTGGCCAACATCGAGAGCAAGGACCCGAGCCAGATCATCGAGGGCAACGAGAAAGTCGTGCGTCCACGCCTGACCGACGCCGAGTTCTTCTTCAAGCAGGACAAGAAGCAGAAACTCGAAGACTTCAACCTGCGCCTGCAGAACGTGGTCTTCCAGGAAAAACTCGGCAGCGTCTACGACAAGGCCGAGCGGATCTCCAAGCTGGCCGCGTTCATCGCCCCACGCATCGGCGGCGACGCTCAGCGCGCGGCCCGTGCCGGCCTCCTCTCGAAATGCGACCTGTCCACCGAAATGGTCGGCGAGTTCCCGGAGATGCAAGGCATCGCCGGCTACTACTACGCCCTCAATGACGGCGAGCCGGAAGACGTGGCCCTGGCCCTCAACGAGCAGTACATGCCCCGTGGCGCCGGCGCCGAGCTGCCGAGCACCGTGACCGGCGCTGCCGTGGCCATCGCCGACAAGCTGGACACCCTGGTGGGGATCTTCGGCATCGGCATGCTGCCCACCGGCAGCAAGGACCCCTACGCCCTGCGCCGCGCGGCCCTGGGCGTGCTGCGGATCCTGATCGAGAAGAAGTTCGACCTCGACCTGAACGACGCCGTGGCCTTCGCCGTCAGCGCCTTCGGCAGCAAGGTCAAGGCCGCTGGCCTGGCCGAGCAGGTACTGGAGTTCATCTTCGATCGCCTGCGTGCCCGTTATGAAGACGAAGGCGTGGACGTGGCCACCTACCTCTCGGTACGTGCCCTGAAGCCGGGCTCGGCCCTGGATTTCGACCAGCGCGTGCAGGCCGTGCAGGCCTTCCGCAAGCTGCCGGAAGCCGCCGCCCTGGCCGCGGTGAACAAGCGCGTATCGAACCTGCTGAGCAAGGTCGAAGGCACGGTGCCCACCAGCGTCGAGGCCAAGTACTTCGACAACGCCAACGAGTTCTCCCTGTATTCGGCGATCCAGCAGGCAGACCAGGCAGTACAGCCGATGGCCGCGGCCCGTCAGTACAGCGAGACCCTGGCCCGCCTGGCCGCCCTGCGCGAGCCGGTGGACGCCTTCTTCGAGGCGGTGATGGTCAATGCCGAGGACGCCAAGGTGCGGGCCAACCGCTATGCGCTGCTGGCGCGGCTGCGGGGCCTGTTCCTCGGTGTGGCGGATATTTCGGTGCTGAGCTGATCAGGTAAGGAACTGCTGTGAAACTGCTGATACTCGATCGTGACGGCGTGATCAATCACGACTCCGATGCCTACATCAAATCGGTGCAGGAGTGGATTCCACTGCCCGGTGCGATCGATGCCATCGCGCAGTTGAGCAAGGCCGGCTGGACGGTGGCGATCGCCACCAACCAGTCCGGCATTGCCCGCGGCTACTACGACCTGGCCACCCTCGACGCCATGCACGCGCGCCTGCGCGAGCTGGTGGTGGAGCAGGGCGGCGAGGTTGGCCTGATCGTCTACTGCCCGCACGGCCCGGATCAAGGCTGCGCCTGCCGCAAGCCCAAGCCCGGCATGCTGCGCACCATCGCCGAGCATTACCAGGTCGATCTGCAGGGTCTATGGTTTGTCGGTGACAGTATCAGTGACCTGGAGGCTGCCAAAGCCGTCGACTGTCAGCCGGTTTTGGTCAAGACCGGAAAGGGCGAGAAGACCCTGGGCAAGACGCTGCCACTGGGCAGCTTGATTTTTGACGACCTGGCGGCCGTGGCCGCTGAACTTATCCACAATTAGGCCCTTCTGGCATCCTGACCAAGGACTGTTCGGGAGAGCGCTTTTTAACAGGCGGGCGTGCCCGCAATGGTAAATGCCGCTATGTCGATCCTGCAGGCCATCAGAACCTTTTTCTTTTACCTGCTGTTGAGCACCAGTGCCTTGCTGTGGTGTTCCCTGAGCTTTTTCATCGCGCCGTTTCTGCCGTTCAAGGCGCGCTATCGCTTTATCAATGTCTACTGGTGTCGCTGCGCGCTGTGGCTGACCAAGGTATTCCTCAACATTCGCGTGCAAGTGCAGGGAGCTGAAAACGTTCCCGAGCGTCCGTGCGTGATCGTTTCCAATCACCAGAGCACCTGGGAGACGTTCTTTCTCTCGGCCTACTTCCAGCCCTTGAGCCAGGTGCTCAAGCGCGAGCTGCTGTATGTACCGTTCTTTGGCTGGGCCATGGCCATGCTGCGGCCCATCGCCATCGACCGGGACAACCCCAAGGCCGCCCTCAAGCAAGTGGCGAGCAAGGGCGACGAGCTGCTCAAGGACAATGTCTGGGTGCTGATTTTCCCGGAAGGCACCCGGGTGCCCCATGGCCAGGTCGGCAAGTTCTCCCGCAGCGGCAGCGCCCTGGCGGTGAACGCCGAATTGCCGGTGCTGCCGGTGGCCCACAATGCCGGCAAATTCTGGCCGAAGAGCGGCTGGGCCAAACGCCCGGGCACCATTACCGTGACCATTGGCGCGCCGATGTACGCCGAAGGCAGCGGCCCACGGGCCATTGCCGAGCTCAATGACCGGGTGGCAGCTTGGAACGAACAGGCTCAACGGGATATGGGCTCATTGCCACCATTGGCAACTTCCACGGATAAGGCTGTTGTATGAGCATCTGTGGATAACCTGTGTACGAGTTTGCTCACACGGGCTGAAATTTACGTATAAATCGCTGATTTATATGCATATTTCTCAAGCTCATAAAATGTGGAAAAAGGTGCATAAGTTTTACCGCAGCAAAAAAAACCGGCCTTGATGCCGGTTTTTTTTCGCCTGGGTTACGCCGCGGATTCACTCCTCCAGCAGCGGCAGTTCGAGGATAAAACACGAGCCTTGGCCCACCACGCTCTCGCAACTGATACGACCTTGATGCCGGTCCATCACCGCCTTGACCATGGACAACCCCAGGCCCAGGCCATCGATACCCCTGGCCGAGGCGAAACGCTGGTACTGGCCGAACAGCCGGGGCAGGTCGGCCGCGGCAATGCCCTGGCCCTGGTCGCTGATCCGGCAACGCAGCCAGCCTTCGGCGCAACTCACCTGGACGCTGACGGTGGAACCTGCCGGGCTGTACTTGATGGCGTTCTCCAGCAGGTTGAACAGGGCCCGGGTCAGTAGCGACTGGTCCGCCAGGAGCATGCTCTCGTCTTCTTCGTCCAGGTCATGGACCAGCTGGATGTTCTTCAACTGGGCCAGGGTGGTGGCCTGGTCGAAGGCATCCAGCAGCAGCATGGCAAATATGCTCGGGGCGAACTGGTAGGCCTCCGACTCGGCCTTGGCCAGTTGCACGAAGGCTTCGGTCAGCGCCAGGGCCCGGCGCACTTGCTGCTCGATCTGCCCATAGACCTGCTTGGGCAACGCCGGTTGGCGGCTTTGCATGTCCAGCAGGGCAAGAATCGCCGAATGGGGGGCACGCAGGTCATGGGAGAGAAACCGCAGCAGCACGCCACGCTGCTGTTCGGCATCGCGCTCGACACTGAGGTCGGTGAGGCTCAGCAGCCAGCCGATGGCGGTGTCGCCGTCCACCGGCAGCAGCGGAGCCAGTTCCATACGCAGGCTGCGTTGCCGTATGTCGCGAAATTCCAGGGCCGGCAGCTGCGCCAGGCTTGGGTAGAGCGCCGGATCATCCAGCCCCGGATAGCCCAGGGCCGCCAGTTGCGCGAGTAGAGGCTGGCCTACCAGTGGGTGGGCGAACACCTCCCGGGCATTGCGGTTGGCCAGCAGGATCATGCCGTCCGGGTCGCTGATCAGGGTCGCCACCGGCAGGTACTCCAGGCCATCGGCGATAAAGCGTCGGGTATCCCGAGTGCGGCCCAGGGCCTGTTCCAGGGCGACTATCTGCCCTTGCAGCACATCGCCCGCCGGGATCTGGGTGCGGCGCCGTTCGGGCAGCACCTTGGGTTCGTTGTCCAGGCGCTCCAGCTCCCAGCCGAAGTAAGCCAGAATCACACTCAGCCGGCGCCAGTTCCAGATCAGGTAGGCCAGCAGCATGCCCAGCAGGCTGGCCACCGGCGACCACCAGAAACCCAGGCGCAGCATCAGCACGGCCCCCAGCAGGGCCAGACTCATGCAGCCCAGGGTCAGCCACAGGGCATGCCGCGGACGCCACAACAACAGCCCGAGCAGGGCGGCGACCAGGGCCATGGCCAACAGCATGCCCGACCACTGGCCCAGGGCAACCACGTTGCGCTGCTGCAGCAGGCCGTTGAGCAGGTTGGCCTGGATCTCCACTCCCGCGGTGGTGCCCTGGCTGCCCGATTGCGCGGTCACGTAGCGATCCCCCAGCCCCGGGGCGGTGGAGCCCACCAGAATCAGCCGATCACGCAGCAACTCCGGTGGCACCTCGCCCCGCAGCACGCTGACATAAGGCACGCTGGGAAACCCTGCAGCCTGGCTGATAAAGGGAATCCGCACCGGGTTGGCCCGCAGCCAGCCCTGGGTCACCTGGGGTTCGTCAATACCGGGCATTCGCTGCGCCAGCGGTTCGCTGGCCGTGAGCTGATAGAGCAGCCAAGTCAATTGGGCCCGGGGCGCCTGCTGCGGACCTTCGCGCAGGTAGACGCTGCGCACCGTGCCATCGACATCGGCCTCGGCATTGATATGGCCCAGGCCCCGGGCACAGTTGCGCAATAACGGTACCGGGGGGATTTCCCCCAGGTCCTGGCCGTAGCGGGCCACGCCTTCGCGCAGCACCGGCAGGAACACATTGCCGGCCCGGCACAGCGCTGCCGCCAGGCGGGTGTCGTTTTCCACAGTGCTACCGGGTTCGCTGAGGATCACATCGAACAGCACGCCCTTGGCCCCGGCGGCTGTCAGTTGGTCGAGCATCTGCCCATGCACCGCCCGTGGCCAAGGCCAGCGGCCCAGTTGCTGCAGGCTGTAGTCGTCGATGGTCACCAACAGGATGCGCGGGTCCACCGGCAGTGGGGTGAAGCGCCGCAGGTTGTCGTAGAACAGGTTGTTCAAGGCCAGGCCATGGCTCAGGGACAGCGCCGCCGTCAACGGCAGCAGCAGCAGGCTGACCCCCAGCCACTCCCTGACCAACCCGCGAAACAGGCGCTGGGCCTGGGTCGCTTCGCGGCCATCGCGCCGCGCTCGCCACAGCCTCATGGGCGGCCCGCCGGCGGCTTACTGAACACGGGTGGTTCTGGGGTAGTAGAAGATGTCATAGACCCCGGTTTCTCCTTCCAGGCCATGTTCGTCGAAGGCCGAGAGACGCACATGATAGAAAAACGCCTGTAAGCCAGTGAAGTTGACTTCCGGGGAGCTGGAGAACTGTTCCTGCTTGATGTTGAGGAAGTCCTTGTCGGTAGCCACCTGGGCCCGGTAGCGCCGGGCCCCGGGCAGCGGTTGCAGGATCAGTTGCCAGACTGGCTGCGCACCGGTGCGGCCGGCCTGCCCCAGCAAGCGCGGCGCGGCCAGCAACTCCACCGGTTTGAGTTCGCCCTGCTTGTGGATACGCAGGCCCTGGCGCGCCATCACCTGGACTTCTCCCGGCTGCGGCGCGACGGGTTTATCCACAGCCGGCTTGGGCGAACGCAGAGGCTTCTTGCCAGTCGGTTCCTCGTCGCGGTTGACCGCCACCTGGCCATTGAGCACTTCCACCAGGGACTGCTGATCGTCGTTGCGTACGCGGAAATGCGTGCCACGCACGCCAAGCACGCCTACCGGAGTGACGATCTGGAAGCGGTCATGGTCGCTCTTGCGCTTGATCACGTAGGACTCGATCTGGCCCTGCTCCAGCACCACCTGGGGAATGCCGTACTGGGCGTTGAGCAGCAAGGTGACCTGGGAACTGGATGGCAGCACCACCCGCGAACCGTCCCCCAGGGACAGGCTGACAAAGGCCGACGGCGAGGTTTTCACGCTCTCCTTTTCGTCGACGCTCATGCCTTCCTCAAGGGCCACTTCACGACCCTTGGCATCCAGCTTCCAGGCTTCGCCGGTCAGGTGCTCGACCGTGGCCGGCAGTGGCTGGCCGCGGCACTGTTGCTGGTCATCTATATAAGGCAGGCGCGGGCCGGCGGCCTGGGCACAGCACAGCGGCAACAGCACTGCCGCCAGCAGAAGCAGGGCACGGGGCAGCCGGTCGGTGAACGGAGCAGAAGGTCGGTCATTCATGGATGTGCTTTGAGCCTTTGGCGAAACCGCGGCGAAATCCTCAGCACCATACCGCAGAAAACCGCGCGCAGCGTCGTAGCATCCATGATGCATGGATGGCCTGGCAGGGCAGGGGAACGGGCAGGGCAGGAGAGGGTGACACGTCCCTGTGTCGGGACCAGGGCCACTGTCCGCCCGGTCCAGAGTCCTGAGGAGGCACTCCTTGTATTCCCCTTCAATCCGGCACGCAGGCGTGCCCGATCCCGCCAGCCTGGCGGTTGACACTCCCTGTGTCGGAGCACTTCCAGGTGCCCCCGTGTGCCACTCAGCGGGAAGCAATGTAACGCCGGCATGGCAGCCACGACGCTTTTGCAATATTTATTCAGAATCATCCCAGGCTTTCCTAAAACACCCAGCGCGGTGCGGCCTGCTGCTGGCTGAAGGGCAGCGCGGTTCGCCCAATCACCGCGTCATCGTCCAGGGTCAACGTGGCTTCACTGCTCACTGGCAGCATCGTCGTCGGGTAGTTTGGCCCGCTGTCGACCTGGCAGCAGGACGCGGTCGTCCCGTGCATCGCGCTGGCACTTATCCCCAGATACGCCGCTAACATCAGGCTGAACAGGCGCAGCGGATCATCGCCGCTGAACAGTGTGTGAAGCGCGACCTGGCTTTTCCTGAGCATGTTCCCCATGGTCCTTTTCCTTGCGTGTGCGAGCCGGTATCGTGCCGCTGCAACAGCCTGGCGGCTCCAGTGCTCCTGGTGCGCTACCGGCTATTTGATATCAGCGTACCGAGGGCGCAGGCGCCTTGGAGCAATTCGCCACAATTGTTCAGATTCAGGGGCGCAGCCTAAACTTGTCCACAGCCGCAGGCGTGCAAGCCCCGCTCCGGCGCCCTTCTCGAACCTTAAGGAACTGCCTCGCATGCGTGTCGCGATACTGGATGACGAACCCGCAGAACTGGCGCGGGTGGAACAGACACTGCGAGAAATTCCCGGCCCCGGCGAACAGCCCTGGACCCTGCACAGCTTCCAGCGCAGCGAGGACCTGCTGCGGCAACTGCGACGGGAAACCTTCGACCTGCTGATTCTCGACTGGCAGGTGCCGGAGATGAGCGGCCTGGCCCTGCTGCGCTGGACTCGGGAGCATATGGACGCGCCGCCGGCAGCCATCATGCTCACCAGCCGCGATGCCGAGAGCGATATCGTCCAGGCCCTGAACACCGGCGCCGACGACTACCTGAGCAAGCCGTTCAGGCCCAATGAGCTCAAGGCCCGGGTCAACGCGGTGCTGCGGCGCAATGGCCTGCAGCGCAACCCCAGCGAAGAGCTGCTGACCTTCAACGACCTGAGCTTCGACGATGCCGAGCTGACCGTGACCCGCGCCGGCGCGCCCATCAGCCTGACCGAGCGCGAGTACCGCCTGGCGCGCTGCCTGTTCGCCAACCTGGGCCGGCCACTGTCCCGGGAATACCTCTACGAGCGTTTCTGGACCCACGAGGAAATCCTCTCCTCGCGGCCCCTGGACACCCATATCTACCGCTTGCGCAACAAGCTGGGGCTGACCGCCGATCGCGGCTGGCAGTTGCTGACCATCTACGGCTACGGCTACCGCCTGGAAAGCGTGGCGCCGAGCGCGGCGGACTGACCCTCAGTCCTGGACATCGTCCTGCTGCCAGACATCCTCGTAGCCCTCGCGGTCGATGATGAAGCGGGCATGGGTAGGCAGGCCAAGGTAGTCCAGGGCCTGGGGCAGCAGTTCGGCCAGGTGATAGCTGTGCAGCGGCTGGTAGAAGTCCAGGTCTTGCCGGTGTTCTCCGCAGTGGATGAACCAGCTGATGTTGCCATTTTCCGGCAGCACGATACGGCAGCCGTAGATGGGCGACTGGCCCAGCGTACCCTGGGCCAGCGCCACCAGTTCCTCCGGAGCCTGGAAGGGCAGGTCATGGCGGGCACACAGCTGTCTCTGGCGGGCCTCGATGGCGTCGGAGGTCATTTCATTCACAGAATTCATGCCACCAATCCAGCAGGGTTTCGTCTTCGGGGTCTTCGAAATTCTTGTAGACGTTGGAGTAGTACCACTCCACCCCGCTCTTTTCCCGGAAGCGGTTGAACACCTCGGCAATCTTGCCCCGGCCATTGCGCGCCGGCACGCTGAGGGTCAGGTTGCCCTTGTAGCGTCCATCGAGCATGCCTCCCAGTTTCGAGCGGACCTCTTGATCCAGCTCGTTGATCAACGCCTGGGGGATTTCATCGGCATACAGGTGGATACAGAAGTTGCCACCACGCTTGAGCACCTCGGCGGGGGCCTGGGGGTCGCGGATGGCGATCACATCGCCCTTGGCCAGGTTCAGGGTCAGCCCGGGGCAATACAGCACTTCGTACACATCCTGCTCGATGGGGCGTACGTGCAGGGGCTCATACACCGGTCTGGTGCGCCTTCTATCAGCCACTACCTTGATCACCATTTCCTGCTGGTCCACGTCCATACGGTTGTCGATCCTGTCGTCATGCATTGAAGAGGAGGGGGATTCTACCTGGGCCTGAGCGCCGGCGAAAAAAAAGGCCAACGCAATGCGTTGGCCTTTTTCGTGGCAGCGATCCGCGGATCAGAAGTCCAGGTTGGACACCGCCAGGGCATTGCTTTCGATAAAGTCGCGACGTGGCTCGACCGCATCCCCCATCAGGGTGTTGAAGATCTGGTCGGCGGCGATGGCGTCTTCCACGGTGACCTTGAGCATGCGGCGCATGGTCGGGTCCATGGTGGTTTCCCACAGCTGCTCCGGGTTCATCTCGCCCAGACCCTTATAGCGCTGGATGGTGTGACGCTTGGTGCTTTCGGCCATCAGCCAGTCCAGGGCTTCCTTGAACTCGGTCACCGACTTCTTGCGCTCGCCACGCTGCACGTAGGCGCCTTCGTCCAGCAGGGTGCTCAGTTGCGCGCCCAGGGAAACCACGGTCTTGTAGTCGTTGCTGCCGAAGAAGTCGCGGTTGAAGGTGACGTAGTTGGACAGGCCATGGGAGATCAGCTCGACTTCCGGCAGCCACAGGTTACGCTCGCGGTCTTCACGCAGGCTGGCCTTGTACACCAGGCCCGACTTCTCGGAATTGCGCAGGCGAGCATCGTACTTGGCCAGCCAATCCTGCATGGCGGCGTGATCGGACAACTGCTCCAGGCTCACCGCCGGCAGGTAGATGAAGTGCTCGGTCAGCTCCTGCGGGTACAGGCGCGACAGGCGCTTGAGGGTCTTCATCACCATGCGGAAATCGTTGACCAGGCGCTCCAGGGCCTCGCCGGAAATGCCCGGGGCCTCGTCGTTCAGGTGCAGGCTGGCATCTTCCAGGGCCGACTGGGTCATGTAGTCTTCCATGGCCTCGTCGTCCTTGATGTACTGCTCCTGCTTGCCTTTCTTGACCTTGTACAGCGGTGGCTGGGCAATGTAGATGTAGCCGCGCTCGATCAGCTCCGGCAGCTGCCGGAAGAAGAAGGTCAGCAGCAGGGTACGGATGTGCGAACCGTCGACGTCAGCATCGGTCATGATGATGATGTTGTGATAACGCAGCTTGTCGATGTTGTACTCTTCGCGGCCGATACCACAGCCCAGCGCGGTGATCAGGGTGCCAACCTCTTGCGAGGAGATCATCTTGTCGAAGCGCGCCTTCTCGACGTTGAGGATCTTGCCCTTGAGCGGCAGGATCGCCTGGGTACGACGGTTGCGTCCCTGCTTGGCGGAACCGCCAGCAGAGTCACCTTCCACCAGGTACAGCTCGGACAGGGCCGGGTCCTTTTCCTGGCAGTCCGCCAGTTTGCCCGGCAGGCCGGCGATATCCAGGGCGCCTTTGCGGCGGGTCATCTCACGGGCCTTGCGCGCCGCTTCACGGGCACGGGCGGCATCGAGCATCTTGCCCACCACCAGCTTGGCTTCGTTGGGGTTCTCCAGCAGGAAGTCGGAGAAGTACTTGCCCATTTCCTGTTCGACCGCGGTCTTCACTTCGGAAGACACCAGCTTGTCTTTGGTCTGGGAGCTGAACTTCGGATCCGGCACTTTCACCGAGATGATCGCGGTCAGGCCTTCCCGAGCGTCGTCACCGGTGGTGGCGACTTTGTGCTTCTTGGCCAGGCCTTCCTGCTCGATGTAGTTGTTCAGGTTACGGGTCAGGGCCGAACGGAAGCCCACCAGGTGGGTGCCGCCATCGCGCTGTGGAATGTTGTTGGTGAAGCACAACAGGTTCTCGTTGAAGCTGTCGTTCCACTGCAGGGCGACTTCCACGCCAATGCCGTCTTCACGCTGGATGTTGAAGTGGAACACCTGGTTGACCGCAGTCTTGTTGGTGTTCAGGTATTCAACGAATGCACGCAGGCCGCCTTCGTACTTGAACAGCTCTTCCTTGCCGCTGCGTTCATCCTTGAGGATGATGCCGACACCGGAGTTGAGGAAGGACAGTTCACGAATCCGCTTGGCCAGGACATCCCAGCTGAAATGGATGTTCTTGAAGGTTTCCGCCGAAGGCTTGAAGTGGATCTGGGTACCGGTGGTTTCGCTGTCGCCAACGATCTTCATCCGCTCTTGCGGTACACCGTGGACATAGGTCTGTTCCCAGATCTTGCCGCTGCGGCGCACGGTGAGGATCAGTTCCTCGGACAGCGCGTTCACTACCGACACACCCACGCCGTGCAGACCGCCGGAGACCTTGTAGGAGTTGTCGTCGAACTTACCGCCGGCGTGGAGCACGGTCATGATGACCTCTGCCGCCGAAACGCCTTCTTCTTTATGCACATCCACCGGGATACCGCGACCGTTGTCGCGCACGGTGATGGATTCGTCCGGGTGGATGATGACGCTGATGTCGTCGCAATGACCGGCCAGAGCTTCGTCGATGGAGTTGTCGACCACCTCGAACACCATGTGGTGCAGACCGCTGCCGTCATCGGTGTCACCAATGTACATACCGGGACGTTTGCGCACGGCATCCAAACCTTTCAGCACCTTGATGCTGTTCGAGTCGTACGTATTTTCTTCGCTCATGCCTTCACTCCCGATGGTCGTGGGTCTGGGTGATACGGCCTTGTTCCACGTGGAACAAAGCAACTGGCGTTTCCGTCTGCCAGCCTTCCCTCAATAATTCGTGGTCTACACAGGTGATGAACACCTGGCAGCGTAAGTCTTCCAACAAGCGACAAAGTGCGCGGCGATGCTGCTCGTCCAGTTCGGACGGCAAGTCATCCACCAGATAAATACACTGCCCGCGGCGGGCCTGGCTGACCAGGTGCCCCTGGGCGATGCGCAAGGCACAGACCACCAGCTTCTGCTGGCCACGGGACAAGATGTCCGCGGCGTTGTGTCCGCCAAGACGCAGACGCAAATCAGCACGCTGGGGGCCGGCCTGGGTATGACCCATCTGCTGATCACGGTGCAGGGCGGCGGCGAGCACTTCACTGAGCTCCCGGTCCTTGTCCCAACCACGGTAATAACTAAGCGTCAGGCCCTCGAGCTGCAACAGTTCGCTCAAGGTCCGCTCAAAGACTGGTTTCAAGGCTTTGATGTAAGCGCGGCGGTATTCATCGATTTCAGCGCTGGCCTGACACAGTTCCCGGTCCCAGGCCGCTTGCGAAGCGGCGTCAAGTGTACCATGCCGCAGCCATGAGTTCCGCTGCCGCAGGGCCTTCTGCAAGCGCTGCCAGGTGGACATGAAGCGTGGTTCCACATGGAACACTCCCCAATCCAGGAACTGCCGACGGATCTTCGGCGCGCCTTCCAGTAGGCGAAAGCTGTCGGGGTTGATCAGTTGCAAGGGCAGGATTTCCGCCAGTTGCGCCGCGCTACGGGCGTTCTGTCCGTCGATGCGGATCTGGAATTCACCCTGGCGATCCCGGGAAATGCCCAGGTTGCTGTGGCCGCCCTCAGCCAGCTCGACCTGGCCGAACACGGTGCAGGCCAGTTGCTCGTACTGGATCACCGGCAACAGCCGGGCACTGCGGAACGAGCGCGCCAACCCCAGCAGGTGGATGGCTTCCAGCACACTGGTCTTGCCGCTGCCGTTGGCACCGTAGAGAAGGTTGATGCGGGGAGAGGGGGAGAAGGTCACCGGGTGCAGATTGCGCACCGCGGTGACCGAGACGCGACTGAGGGACATCTAGCTTCTGCTGAAGGTTACAGGCGCATCGGCATGACAACGTAGGCCGAGTCGTCGTTGTCGGATTCCTGCACCAGCGCACTGCTGTTGGAGTCGGACAGGATCAGGCGAACCTGTTCGGTGGTCATCACCCCCAGCACGTCCAGCAGGTAGCTGACGTTGAAGCCGATTTCCAGCGAGCCGCCGTTGTATTCCACGCCCACTTCTTCTTCCGCTTCTTCCTGCTCCGGGTTGTTGGCCTGGATCTTCAACTGACCGCTGGCCAGTTGCAGACGGATGCCGCGGTACTTCTCGTTGGACAGGATCGCGGTACGGCTGAAGGCTTCGCGCAGGGCCTGGCGATCACCGAGCACCAGCTTGTCACCGCCTTTTGGCAGCACGCGCTCGTAGTCCGGGAACTTGCCGTCCACCAGCTTGGAGGTGAAGGTGAATTCGCCAGTGGTGGCGCGGATATGGTGCTGGCCCAGGACGATGCTGACATTGCCATCAGGTTCGGTGAGCAGGCGTGCCAGTTCCAGGATGCCTTTGCGCGGCACAATGACCTGGTGACGGTCCGGCTGGCCGATATCCGCCTGCATCGAGCACATGGCCAAACGGTGACCATCGGTGGCAACGGCGCGGATGATTCCGGCGGACACTTCCAACAGCATGCCATTGAGGTAGTAGCGCACGTCCTGCTGGGCCATGGCGAAGCTGGTGCGTTCGATCAGGCGGCGCAGCTTGCTCTGCTCCAGCTGGCAGGTCAGCGAACCCGGGCCTTCTTCCACGGTGGGGAAGTCGTTGGCCGGCAGGGTCGACAGGGTGAAGCGGCTACGGCCGGCCTTCACCACCAACTTCTGCTCGTCGACCTTGATGTCGATCAGCGCGTCGTTGGGCAGGCTCTTGCAGATGTCCATCAGCTTGCGCGCGGGAACGGTGATTTCCCCCGGCTCTGCCGGCTCTTCGAGTTGCACGCGACCGACCAGTTCGACTTCCAGGTCGGTACCGGTCAGCGACAGTTGCTGGCCTTCGACAACCAGCAGCACGTTGGAAAGTACCGGCAAGGTCTGACGACGTTCGACGACGCCGGCGACCAGTTGCAGGGGTTTCAACAGGGCTTCGCGTTGAATGGTGAAATGCATGGTCTAGTCCCTTGCCTTAATAAGCTGCGTTGGAGTCATCAAGTGGTCAGAGTACGCAGCAGGTTCTTGTAGTCCTCGCGGATGTCCGCGTCGGATTCCTTAAGTTCATTGATCTTGCGGCAGGCGTGCAGCACCGTGGTGTGGTCGCGGCCGCCGAACACATCGCCGATTTCCGGCAGGCTGTGGTTGGTCAGTTCCTTGGACAGGGCCATGGCCACCTGACGCGGACGGGCCACCGAACGCGAACGTCGCTTGGACAGCAGATCGGAGATCTTGATCTTGTAGTACTCGGCGACGGTGCGCTGGATGTTATCCACAGACACCAGCTTGTCCTGCAGGGCCAGCAGGTCCTTCAGGGATTCGCGAATCAGCTCGATGGTGATGTCGCGGCCCATGAAGTGCGAGTGGGCGATAACCCGCTTCAGCGCGCCTTCCAGCTCGCGGACGTTGGAACGAATGCGCTGGGCAATGAAGAACGCCGCATCGTGAGGCAGCTCGACCTTGGCCTGGTCGGCCTTCTTCATCAGGATCGCCACCCGGGTTTCCAGCTCCGGCGGCTCGACCGCCACCGTCAGGCCCCAGCCGAAGCGGGACTTGAGGCGCTCTTCCAGGCCTTCGATTTCCTTCGGATAACGGTCGCTGGTGAGAATCACCTGCTGGCCGCCTTCCAGAAGGGCGTTGAAGGTGTGGAAGAACTCTTCCTGGGAACGCTCCTTGCGGGCGAAGAACTGGATATCGTCGATCAACAGAGCATCCACCGAACGGTAGAAGCGCTTGAATTCATTGATGGCGTTGAGCTGCAAGGCCTTGACCATATCCGCCACGAAGCGCTCGGAATGCAGGTACACGACCTTGGCATTCGGGTTCTTCTTCAATAGGTGGTTACCCACGGCATGCATCAAGTGGGTCTTACCCAAGCCGACGCCGCCATACAGGAACAGCGGGTTGTAGCCATGCTTGGGGTTGTCTGCCACTTGCCAGGCCGCAGCGCGGGCCAGCTGGTTGGACTTGCCCTCGACGAAGTTCTCGAAGGTGAAGGTGCGGTTCAGGTAGCTGGTGTGCTTGAGCGCACCTTCCACCTGCACGGTGCGCTGCTCGGCGCGTACCGGCGCCTGCTGCGAACTGGCGCCCGCCATCGGGTCGAAGCTGTCACGAGAGGGTTCTTCGCTGACCTCGGCGGCCTTCTGCGCAGCGGCCTTCTTCGCCGGGGCAGGAGCAGGTGCCGCCTGTGCCGGGACAGGTGCGGCCGCAGCGGCCTGGGCCTGCAGTGCTTGCGAGGCGGCAGCCGCCAGCGGGGCATTCGGCGCAGCGCGAGGTGCCGAACTGCGTTTGCTGCCTATTAATAAGGAAAGAACCGGCGCCATGCCGTTGCCGTGTTCATCCAGCAGCTCGAGCACGCGACCCAGGTACTTTTCATTGACCCAATCGAGAACGAAACGATTGGGTGCGTAAACACGCAACTCGTCGCCTTCGGCTTCGACCTGTAGTGGACGGATCCAGGTGTTGAATTGCTGGGCAGGCAGCTCATCACGCAGAAGCTCTACGCACTGCTGCCAAAGTTCCACTGACACGGATATCCCCTGAGTTGAAAGCCGGTGAGGCAAAAACAAGCGGCCATTGTAGCGATCAGCCGTCCACTTATCCACATGTAGCGTGCCCTCAGAGCACTAAGAATCAACGTCTTACCCCGAATAAACACGACCAATGGTATGTGCATAAGCTCTGTGGATAACCACGCTTGAGGGGGTTGTACAACTCGGGGCGAAACTCGGTGGATAACTCGCCTGTGGATAACAGCGCATTCCACACACAGCTTTTCCGCGGGTACGGCACAGGCAGGACACCGTTTCTCAACCGTGTTGTCATTCTCTGTACAGTACGGATTAGAAGGCCTTGAGCCAGTTATCCACAGAAGAGGCCGAGCCTAGCCTTTATAAACGTTTCAAAAAAGCTTTAAATACTTTCCTTCTTTATTTTTATGTTTGCCGGTCCCTGGTTAACAAGACGCGGGCGGACATACATAGATAAAGGAAACCTTGGTTGGAAATTGACCTAGAGGCTTGCTTTCTCTAGAATCGCCGGTCTCTTAAAACGGGGGCCATTCCGGCCCGTTGTGGACGAACCAGGTAACACGACATGAAACGTACTTTCCAACCAAGCACTATCAAACGCGCTCGTACCCACGGTTTCCGTGCTCGCATGGCTACCAAGAACGGCCGCGCCGTCCTGTCGCGTCGTCGCGCCAAAGGTCGTGCGCGTCTGGCCGTTTGATAATCCGGCACTGGAGGTGAGTCAGGACTTCAGTCGGGAAAAGCGTCTGCTTACACCCCGGCACTTCAAGGCAGTCTTTGACTCCCCTACCGGCAAGGTTCCGGGGAAGAATCTCCTGCTCCTTGCACGCAACAATGACCTTGATCACCCCCGTCTGGGGCTCGTGATCGGGAAAAAAAGCGTGAAACTCTCTGTTGAGCGCAATCGCCTCAAGCGTCTGATGCGCGAATCGTTTCGCCTCCACCAGGACTCACTGGTCGGATGGGATATCGTCATCGTCGCGCGTAAAGGTTTGGGCGATGTAGAAAACCCCGAATTGATTCAGCATTTCGGCAAGCTCTGGAAACGCCTGGCGCGCAACAAGCCGGCACCAGCAGTTCCATCCGAAACTGTAGGGGTAGACAGTCCCGATGCGTAAACTGGCCCTCGTTCCGATCCAGTTTTACCGCTATGCCATTAGTCCTCTGATGGCCGATCACTGTCGTTTCTACCCCAGTTGTTCCTGCTACGCGTTGGAAGCCATCGAAACTCATGGCGTTCTGCGCGGCGGCTGGCTGACCTTTCGTCGTTTAGGTCGCTGTCATCCGTGGAATGCCGGTGGTTATGACCCGGTTCCACCTATCCCTACCTCCCGTTCTTCTTCGATGGCCGAGTAATCATGGATATCAAACGCACGATCCTGATCGTCGCCCTGGCAATCGTGTCCTACGTCATGGTTCTTAAATGGAACCAGGATTATGGCCAGGCTGCCCTGCCGACTCAGAATGTTGCTTCCAGCACGACCACCCCGGGTTTGCCGGATTCGCCAACTGGCGCTGCTGCTGCCAACGACGACATTCCGCGCGCGGCAAGCGATACCGCTGCACCCGCTGAAGCGCCGGTTGCTGCCAGCAAAGATCTCATCCAGATCAAGACCGATGTCCTGGACCTGGCAGTCGATCCACAAGGTGGGGATATCGCGCAACTGCGTTTGCCACTGTATCCACGTCGTCAGGACCACCCGGAAATTCCTTTCCAGCTGTTCGATAACGGCAACGAGCGCACCTACCTGGCGCAAAGTGGCCTGATCGGCAGCAACGGTCCGGACGCCAGCCCGGTTGGTCGTCCGATCTACTCCTCGGAGAAGAAAAGTTATCAACTGGCTGACGGTCAGGACCAACTGGTGGTCGACCTGAAGTTCAGCAAGGACGGCGTCAACTACATCAAGCGTTTCACCCTGAAACGTGGCCTGTATGACATCACCGTTTCCTACGTGATCGACAACGAAAGCGCGCAACCATGGACCGGTTCCATGTTTGCCCAGCTCAAGCGCGACGCCAGTTCCGATCCGTCTTCGAGCACCGCTACCGGCACCGCGACCTACCTGGGCGCCGCCCTGTGGACAAGTTCCGAGCCGTACAAAAAAGTGTCCATGAAGGACATGGACAAGGTGAACGAGGACAAATCCAAGGCCCCGATCACTGAAAGCGTCCAGGGTGGCTGGGTTGCCTGGCTGCAGCACTACTTCGTGACGGCCTGGATTCCGCCAAAAGGCGAGAACAACCAGGTTCTGGCGCGCAAGGACAGCAAAGGCAACTACATCATCGGCTACACCGGCCCTTCGATGACCGTTGCTCCAGGTGCCAAGGCCGAAACCAGCGCCATTCTGTACGCCGGTCCGAAAAGCCAGGCAGTACTCAAGGAGTTGTCTCCAGGTCTGGAACTGACCGTGGACTACGGCTTCCTGTGGTTTATCGCCCAACCTATCTTCTGGCTGCTGCAACATATCCACAGCCTGGTGGGTAACTGGGGCTGGTCGATCATTTTCCTCACCATGCTGATCAAGGGGATCTTCTTCCCACTGTCGGCCGCCAGCTACAAGTCCATGGCGCGCATGCGTGCAGTGGCTCCGAAACTGGCCGCGCTCAAGGAAAAATTCGGCGACGATCGCCAGAAAATGTCCCAGGCGATGATGGAGCTGTACAAGAAGGAGAAGATCAATCCACTGGGCGGCTGCTTGCCGATCCTGGTGCAGATGCCGGTCTTCCTGTCCTTGTACTGGGTACTCCTGGAAAGCGTGGAAATGCGCCAGGCACCGTTCATGCTGTGGATTACCGACCTGTCGATCAAGGATCCGTTCTTCATCCTGCCGATCATCATGGGCGCCACCATGTTCATCCAGCAGCAACTGAACCCTACGCCTCCGGATCCGATGCAGGCCAAGGTGATGAAAATGATGCCGATCATCTTCACCTTCTTCTTCCTCTGGTTCCCGGCCGGTCTGGTGCTGTACTGGGTAGTGAACAACTGCCTGTCGATCGCCCAACAGTGGTACATCACACGCAAGATCGAAGCCGCTACCAAGAAAGCAGCTGCCTGACCTACGCTGTGGATAACCACACAAGACGCCCCCTAGTGGGGCGTTTTGCTATCTGTCACTTTTGTCTGGATCTCGGGTTATGACCGTCCCTCGTGAAACCATCGCCGCCATTGCCACTGCCCAGGGTCGTGGAGGCGTGGGCATCGTCCGTATCTCCGGCCCTCTGGCGGCGAGCGCTGCCCAGGCCATCAGTGGCCGCGAGTTGAAGCCGCGGTTCGCCCATTACGGCCCGTTCCGCGACCAGCAGGGCGAGGTTCTGGATGAAGGCATTGCCCTGTATTTCCCCGGGCCCAACTCCTTCACCGGCGAAGATGTGCTGGAACTCCAGGGGCACGGCGGCCCGGTGGTACTCGACATGCTGCTGCAGCGCTGCCTGGAACTGGGCTGCCGCCTGGCCCGTCCCGGAGAGTTCAGCGAACGCGCCTTCCTCAACGACAAGCTCGACCTGGCCCAGGCCGAAGCCATCGCCGACCTGATCGAGGCCAGTTCCGCACAGGCTGCGCGCAATGCCCTGCGCTCGCTGCAGGGTGCGTTCTCGCAGCGTGTGCATAACTTGACCGAGCAGCTGATTGCCTTGCGCATCTACGTCGAGGCGGCGATCGATTTTCCCGAGGAGGAAATCGACTTTCTCGCCGATGGCCACGTGCTGGGCATGCTCGATGGGGTACGCGCCGAGTTATCCACAGTGCTGCGCGAAGCCGGGCAAGGCGCCTTGCTCCGTGATGGCATGACCGTGGTGATCGCCGGCCGGCCGAATGCTGGCAAGTCCAGCCTGCTCAATGCCCTGGCCGGGCGCGAGGCGGCGATTGTCACCGATATCGCCGGCACCACCCGGGATGTGCTGCGTGAACATATCCACATCGATGGCATGCCGTTGCATGTGGTGGACACCGCAGGCCTGCGGGATACCGAGGACCAGGTGGAGCGGATTGGCGTCGAACGGGCGCTCAAGGCCATCAATGAAGCCGACCGGGTGCTGCTGGTGGTGGACGCCAGTGCCGCGGAAGCGGCGGACCCTTTCGCCCTGTGGCCGGAATTTCTCGAACAGCGCCCGGACCCGGCCAAGGTCACGCTGATTCGCAACAAGGCCGATCTGACCGGTGAGCCCATCGCCCTGCAAACCTGTGACGACGGCCACGTCACCATCAGCCTCAGCGCCATGGCCGCCGGCACCGGGCTCGAGCTGTTGCGCGAGCATCTGAAGGCCTGCATGGGTTATGAACAGACCTCCGAAAGCAGCTTCAGCGCCCGGCGCCGACACCTGGAAGCCTTGCACCATGCCAGCACCGCCCTGGAACACGGCCGTTCGCAGCTGACCCTGGCCGGTGCCGGCGAGCTGCTGGCCGAGGATCTGCGCCAGGCCCAGCAAGCGCTGGGGGAAATCACCGGGGCCTTCAGTTCCGACGATCTGCTGGGGCGGATCTTCTCCAGCTTCTGCATCGGCAAGTAGCCGTGGCCGCGCCCGGGTTATCCACAACCCGGGCGCCGGCATTTCACGCCAGGGGCAGGCAGATCCGCGTTTGCAGCTGTGCCGGCGGGGTGCTGCGCGGATCGTTCACATACTCCTCGAACATCGGAAAGTCCGCGGTGTTCAGCCCGCTGTCCGGCAACCATTGCGAGAACATCCAGGCATAGGCCTTGCCCATCTCGTTGTAAGGGCCGACATGGGTCAGCACTGCATGCCGCCCAGCGGGGATCGCGAAGCGTTGCAGTTCATCGCCCAGTTCGGCATCCGCAGCCACCACCACCCCGGCCAGTGAACGCAGCTGTTCAAGCGGGACCTGCTCGGGATCGTTGAAGTACACGCCGAAGCCGCGACTATCTGGGCCCATCAGCCCACGGCTGGCGGCCAGCATGAATACACGGGTGAATACCGGGCCGATTTCCTGGTAGGAGCCCTGATGGGTCAGGGTGGCCAGGGTGATGGCAGGAAGGGTTTCGATGCTGATGGGGTACATGGCTTGCTCCTCAGGGTCGTAAGGACGGGAACTCTGTGTGCGATAGCGCCCGGGCGGCAGCCCGAAGACGCTGGAGAATGCACGGTTGAAGGCGGCCCCCGATTCGTACCCCGCACGCATGGCGACATCGGCCAGGGAATCCTGGCTTTCAGCCAGCGCCGCAGCGGCCAGGTGCATGCGCAGCCGTTGCACCGTGGCGTTCAGCGTTTCTCCCAGCATGGCGCGGTAAATCCGATGGAAGTGGTACGCCGACATGCAGGCCAGGTCCGCCAGGTGGTGCAGATCCGGATCGCTGTCGGCATGGCTGGCCAGCCACCGCAGCACCGGCTCCAGACGCTGGGCATAGTGGATTCGGGTTTCAGGTTTCATGGGGCCTCCTTGGCGTTCCACTGTAGCGATGGCGGATTTGCAGATTTTGCGATTTTTCCTGCGGCTCGGCGTTACCTTTGTGCCCTTTGCAGAATATCGGCGCTGCAGCTGCGGCCATGAGTAACAGAGAAACTGTACAAAGCCGCCCGTTTTCCTGGAGTTATCCACAATAACCCGGGGTTTCCGCTGTTTTTGCCTCTGGTCCCTGATTTGCATCCCGATCAATGTACAGGCTTGTACAGCCGAGGAAATCCACCTCGACTAAACGCCTGGGCCGGCTGTGGACGCCGGCTGGTCCCGATGAACCTGCATTCAAGGAACAGACAATGGCTAACGCGGGCTCTGCTTTACACCGTGGCCTGAGCACCCGGCACATCCGCTTCATCGCCCTGGGCTCGGCCATCGGCACCGGGTTGTTCTACGGTTCGGCGGCGGCTATCCAGAGGGCCGGCCCCTCGGTGCTGCTGGCCTATCTGATTGGTGGCGCGGCCATCTACCTGACCATGCGCGCCCTGGGCGAGATGGCGGTCAGAACGCCGGTATCCGGCTCCTTCGGGCATTACGCCAGCCAGTATCTTGGGCGCTATGCCGGGTTTCTGACCGGCTGGAGCTACGCCTTCTCGATGCTGATGGTGTGCCTGGCGGACGTCACCGCCTTTGGCCTCTACATGGGCCTGTGGTTTCCCGATACCCCCAGGTGGATCTGGGTACTGAGCATTGTCCTCGGCATCGCGGCCTTGAACCTATGCAACGTGCGGGTGTTTGGCGAGCTGGAGTTCTGGCTGTCGCTGCTCAAGGTCTGCGCCATCCTCGCCATGATAGTTGGCGGCTTTACCTTGCTGTTCTTCGGCATTCGCCTGGGAGAGGGGCAGGGCAGCGTGGGCCTGGCCAATCTCTGGGAATACGGCGGTTTCTTCCCCAATGGGCTGGAGGGCATGATCGCCTCCTTCACCATTGTCATGTTCGCTTTCGGCGGGATCGAGGTGATCGGCATTACCGCCGGCGAGGCCAAGGACCCACAACGGATGATTCCCAAGGCCATCAACTCGGTGCCGCTGCGCATCCTGATCTTCTATGTGCTGACCCTGCTGGTGTTGTTGATGCTGCTGCCCTGGTCGAGCGTCGGCAGCCAGGGCAGCCCGTTCGTGCAGATATTCAGCAGCCTGGGGATAGATTCGGCGGCTACCCTGTTGAACATCGTGGTGATCTCGGCGGTGGTGTCGGCGATCAACAGCGACATCTTCAGTGCCGGGCGCATGCTCTACGGCATGGCCGCCATTGGCCAGGCGCCCAGGGTCTTCGCCAGCACCTCGCGTTCCGGGGTGCCCTGGATGACGGTGCTGGTGATGTCGCTGGCGCTGTTGTTCGGGGTGCTGCTCAACTACTGGGTTCCGGAGGAACTGTTCCTGATCTTCGCCTCGCTGGTGACCTTTTCGGTGGTCTGGGTCTGGTTGATGATTCTGCTGTCGCAGATGGCCATGCGTCGTGGCATGAGCGCAGCGCAGATCCGCGAGCTGCAGTTCCCGGTGCCGTTGGGCCCGGCTGCTCAGCTTGGCGCGGTGATCTTCATGCTGTTTATCTTCGCCGTGCTGGGGGCCTTCGCCGATACCCGCCTGGCGCTGTATGTGGGAGTGGGCTGGCTGGCACTGCTGTCGCTGGCCTACTGGATATGGATCAGACCGAGTGACCTGGACCAGGCCTCCGGTATTCAGACTCAGCACAAGGGATAACGCCATGCGCTCATATCAACTGCCGCTCGCCACACTCAAGGCCTTCCAGCGTGACGGTGCGGTGTGCATCCGCCAATTGTTCAACCCCGACGAGGTGGCCTTGCTGGAACAGGGCATCGAACACAACCTGGCGCGCCCCAGCGAGCGGGCCAAGGTCGCCAGTCGTCCGGACGATCCGGGCTGGTTTTTCGAGGACTTCTGCAACTGGCAGGAAAACCCGGCTTATCGGCGTTTTATCTTCGACAGCCGGGTTGGCCATGTGGCCGCGCAGTTGATGGGTTGTGCACAGGCCCGGCTGTATCACGACCACCTGCTGGTCAAGGAACCCAATACCCGGCAGCGCACGCCCTGGCATCAGGATCAGCCCTATTACAACGTCGAAGGACGGCAGAACTGCAGCATGTGGATGCCGGTGGACCCGGTCACCCGGGAGTCGACCCTGGAATTCGTTGCCGGCTCGCACCTGGGGCCCTGGTTGATGCCGCGAACCTTTCTCGACCACCAGGCCAAGTGGTTCCCCGAAGGCAGCCTGGCGGACCTGCCCGATATAGAAGCCGATCGGGGCGCGTGGAACATACTTGGTTGGGAGCTGCAGCCTGGCGATGCGGTGTTTTTCCACATGCTGACCCTGCATGCCTCCGGTGGTGTGGGCGGTGATCGCCGGCGCCGAGCCTTTTCCCTGCGTTTTCTCGGCGAGGACATGCGTCATGCCCCGCGCCCTTGGCGTACCTCGCCGGAATTTCCCGGCTTGAGGGAGCAGTTGCCCGCCGATGCCCCTCTGGAACATGAGCTGTTTCCACAGCTCTGGCCCATCTAAGGCGTTTTATCCACAAAACGCCTTGATGCATCCGCCCCCCTGTGGACAAACAGGGGCATCGGATTCCCGCACAGCAGAATCAGACTTATCCGATATTTCCCCCTGCAAAAGCGGACCACCATCGCCGGTTGCTGCAATTTGGTGGGCCTGCGTGCAGCCGCTGGGCATGCCCGGATGAAACAGTCGCCGGCCAGTGTATGAACCTTAGGTTAGGGAAGGTGTTTATGCGCTTCAGTCGTAGCTTTGTAGCCCTGGGCCTGGTCCTCGCATGCCAGGGCCTGATGGCTCAACCCTCTGCCGAACGACCATCGACGATCGAGCGCGACAAGGTCTTCGAGCAGGCCAGTCGGGTCGCCGTGACGGGTCCTGCCAGTATCGAGTTGCTGGGCAAGGCGACCCTGGAGCTGGCACAGGACTATGTATTCGTCGGGCCTCCGCACGCTTTCCAGGTGTTGCATTCCCTGGACCCGACGGCAGTGGCCTCGGAAGTGCTGGGCCTGGTGTTTCCCAAGGATCACGGCCAGCACTGGCTGGTTTCCGTGGACCTTCCCGACCCCAAGGGCAGCGCCTATGACGCCCGCCATGTGCAGGTTGCCACGGCCGAAGGCCAGGGCCTGGACGCCCTGCAATCCTCAGGCTGGATCCACGATTCCACTATTGAAACAAGAAACCCGATCATTGCGCTGCTGCAGGGCAACCACGGTATCGACAGGCCCTTTGTCCTGAGCCTCACCGCAACAGCGCAGGGTAGTGAGGTAGGGCAACTGCACGCGCAGAAATTGGCGGATGCCTTTGCCTATCGGCATATGGATGCCCTGGAACGCGGGAACCTGCTGCTGAAAAAGTACTGGGTAGCCCTGGCCGCCTTGCTGCTGGCGCTGAGCTGGTGGGTTCAGGCACGCCTGACTCGCAGCACCACCTGAATACCCGCTGATTGTTTTCCACAGACAGGCCGTTGCGACGGTCTGTCCTTCCTGGTTGATCGTTTTGTCGCAGTACTGCTTCGACGGAGTGCTTTGTGGTGGGCGTTGGTTCGACCCAGGGGGCGATTTTCTGTGGATTAAGCCCTGTGAATAACTGCCCTTCAGCTCCGTTGATAAACGGGCTTGGATCCTGAGGAAAACCCACCCTGTGGATAACCACCCCATTCATCCACAGGTTTAAATCGGTTATCCAAGGGCCTTATTGCCACCTAATCACAGAGTTTAAAATCTCTGTACACATTGAATGTAAAGGGCTGTAGCAATCTATCCACAGAAAGGTCGAGGCATAAGAATAAACATAAAAACAAGGTTTTATTAAATTTCTCTCTCTTTATTTCTTTTGTCTGTGATTCATCCACAGCTGGTTAAATTTTGTGCAAAGGGTTCTTTAGAAAGGGCGAAGTCCCTATACTTGCCGCCTTGGTCCAAAAACCAACCCGACAACTACTCCTAATTACTCCTACTTGAAGCAGGCACGAGGTGCGTGGTGGATTTCCCTTCCCGTTTTGAAGTGATCGTCATCGGCGGCGGTCATGCCGGTACCGAGGCAGCACTTGCATCAGCACGCATGGGGGTTAAAACCCTGTTGCTGACGCATAACGTGGAAACCCTCGGTGCCATGAGCTGCAATCCGGCGATTGGCGGCATTGGCAAGAGCCATCTGGTCAAGGAAATCGATGCCCTGGGCGGCGCGATGGCCATGGCTACCGATAAAGGTGGTATTCAGTTTCGCGTGCTTAACAGCCGCAAAGGTCCGGCTGTACGCGCAACCCGGGCTCAGGCCGACCGCATTCTGTACAAGGCGGCGGTGCGCGAGATTCTCGAGAACCAGCCCAACCTGTGGATATTCCAGCAGGCTGCCGATGACCTGATCGTCGAGCAGGACCAGGTACGGGGTGTGGTCACCCAGATGGGCCTGCGGTTCTTCGCCGATTCGGTGGTGCTGACCACCGGCACCTTCCTCGGTGGACTTATCCACATCGGCATGCAGAACTTCTCCGGCGGGCGCGCCGGTGATCCACCGTCGATTGCCCTGGCCCATCGCCTGCGCGAACTGCCGCTGCGAGTCGGTCGCCTGAAAACCGGTACCCCTCCGCGTATCGACGCGCGTTCCGTGGATTTCTCGGTGATGACCGAGCAGCCGGGCGATACGCCGATTCCGGTGATGTCGTTCCTCGGTTCCAAGGAACAGCATCCACGGCAGGTCAGCTGCTGGATCACCCATACCAACGCCCGGACCCACGAGATCATTGCCTCGAACCTCGATCGTTCGCCGATGTATTCCGGGGTGATCGAAGGCATTGGCCCGCGCTATTGCCCGTCGATCGAAGACAAGATCCATCGCTTTGCCGACAAGGAAAGTCATCAGGTGTTCATCGAGCCCGAAGGCCTGACCACCCATGAGCTGTATCCGAACGGGATATCCACATCCCTGCCATTCGATGTGCAGTTGCAAATCGTGCAGTCGATCCGCGGCATGGAAAACGCCCATATCGTGCGTCCGGGCTATGCCATCGAATACGACTATTTCGACCCGCGGGACCTGAAATACAGCCTGGAAACCAAGGCCATCGGCGGTCTGTTCTTCGCCGGCCAGATCAACGGCACCACAGGCTACGAAGAGGCCGGGGCCCAGGGATTGTTGGCCGGAGCCAACGCCGCATTGCGCGCCCAGGGCAAGGACAGCTGGTGCCCGCGTCGCGACGAGGCCTATATCGGCGTGCTGGTGGACGACCTGATTACCCTGGGAACCCAGGAACCCTACCGGATGTTTACGTCCCGGGCGGAATACCGGCTGATCCTGCGGGAAGACAACGCCGATCTGCGCCTGACCGAAAAAGGCCGCGAATTGGGCCTGGTGGATGACGTGCGCTGGGCCGCCTTTTGCAAGAAACGCGAAGGCATTGCCCTGGAAGAGCAGCGTTTGAAATCTACCTGGGTTCGTCCCGGAACCGAGCAGGGCGATGCCATTGCGGAAAAATTCGGCACGCCGCTGACCCACGAGTACAACCTGCTGAACCTGCTGAGCCGTCCGGAAATCGACTACGCTGGCCTGGTGGAAGTGACAGGCCAGGGCGCGGAAGATCCACAGGTCGCGGAACAGGTCGAGATCAAGACCAAGTACGCCGGCTACATCGATCGCCAGCAGGACGAAATTGCCCGTCTGCGGGCCAGTGAAGACACCAAATTGCCTGTGGATATCGATTACACGGGGATTTCCGGGCTGTCCAAGGAAATCCAGAGCAAGCTCGGCGCCACTCGTCCGGAAACCCTGGGCCAGGCTTCACGCATCCCGGGTGTGACCCCCGCAGCCATTTCCCTGTTGATGATTCACCTGAAAAAACGCGGCGCTGGCCGTCAGTTGGAGCAAAGCGCTTGAGTTCATTGGTCACCTCGCAACACGCGGATGAATTATCCACAGGCGCGCGCCAGCTTGGCGTCGAACTGAGCGCGAACCAGCACGAGCAACTGCTGGGTTACCTGGCCCTGTTGATCAAATGGAACCAGGCCTACAACCTGACCGCGGTGCGCGATCCGGACGAAATGGTTTCGCGGCACCTGCTCGACAGCCTGAGCGTGATGTCCTTCATCGACAACGGCCGCTGGCTGGATGTTGGCAGTGGCGGCGGGATGCCCGGCATCCCCTTGGCCATCCTGTTTCCCGAGTCCCAGGTCACCTGCCTGGACAGCAATGGCAAGAAGACCCGCTTCCTGACCCAGGTCAAACTCGAACTCAAACTGGATAACCTGCAAGTTATCCACAGCCGGGTCGAAGCCTTCACGCCTGAACAGCCATTCAACGGGATCATTTCCCGGGCATTCAGCAGCATGGAGAACTTCACCAACTGGACCCGCCACCTCGGCGACCGCGATACCCGCTGGCTGGCAATGAAGGGCGTCCATCCCTCGGATGAGCTGTTAGCATTGCCGGCAGACTTCCACCTCGATAGCGAACACGCCTTGGCCGTACCCGGTTGCCAAGGCCAACGCCATCTGCTGATACTGCGCCGCACGGCATGATTGGGAACACAAGCAAGAATGGCTAAGGTATTCGCGATAGCGAACCAGAAGGGTGGTGTGGGCAAGACCACCACCTGCATCAACCTCGCAGCATCCCTGGTCGCGACCAAGCGTCGGGTGCTGCTGATCGATCTCGATCCACAGGGCAACGCCACCATGGGTAGCGGTGTGGATAAACATGGCCTGGAAAACTCGGTCTACGACCTGCTGATCGGCGAGTGCGACCTGGCCCAGGCCATGCATTTCTCCGAGCACGGCGGTTATCAACTGCTGCCGGCCAACCGCGACCTGACTGCCGCGGAAGTGGTGCTGCTGGAAATGCAGATGAAGGAAAGCCGCCTGCGCAGCGCGCTGGCGCCGATCCGCGAAAACTACGACTACATCCTGATCGACTGCCCGCCGTCGCTGTCGATGCTCACCCTGAACGCCCTGGTGGCCGCCGATGGGGTGATTATCCCCATGCAGTGCGAGTACTACGCGCTGGAAGGCTTGAGCGACCTTGTGGATAACATCAAGCGCATCGGCGAACTGCTCAACCCCGAGCTGAAGATCGAGGGCTTGCTGCGCACCATGTTCGACCCGCGCTTGAGCCTGATGAACGATGTGTCCGCACAGCTCAAGGAACACTTCGGCGATCAGCTGTACGACACGGTGATTCCGCGCAATATCCGTCTGGCCGAGGCGCCGAGCTATGGCATGCCGGCACTGGCCTACGACAAGCAATCCCGTGGTGCGCTGGCCTACCTGGCCCTGGCGGGCGAGATGGTTCGCCGGCAACGTAAACAATCCCGCGTCGCAGCCGCCCAGCCAACTTAAGGAATCCCCATGGCCGTCAAGAAACGAGGTCTCGGACGTGGACTGGATGCACTGTTGAGTGGTCCGACTGTCAGTGCCCTGGAAGAACAAGCCACCCAGGTCGACCAGCGCGAGCTGCAGCACCTGCCGCTGGACCTGATCCAGCGCGGCAAGTACCAGCCGCGCCGGGACATGGACCCCCAGGCGCTGGAAGAACTGGCCAGCTCGATCAAGACCCAGGGCGTGATGCAGCCGATCGTGGTACGCCCCATCGGTGCCGGACGCTTTGAAATCATCGCCGGCGAACGTCGCTGGCGCGCCAGCCAGCAGGCTGGCCAGGAAACCATCCCGGCGATGGTCCGCGATGTGCCGGATGAAACCGCCATCGCCATGGCGCTGATCGAGAACATCCAGCGCGAGGACCTCAATCCCATCGAGGAAGCGGTGGCCCTGCAGCGCTTGCAGCAGGAATTCCAGCTGACTCAGCAACAGGTCGCCGAGGCGGTGGGCAAGTCCCGCGTCAGCGTGGCCAACCTGCTGCGCCTGATTGCCTTGCCCGAGGTGATCAAGACCATGCTGTCCCACGGTGACCTGGAAATGGGGCACGCCCGTGCCTTGCTCGGATTGCCGGAAAATCAACAGGTTGAAGGGGCGCGACACGTTGTCGCACGAGGCCTCACCGTTCGCCAGACCGAAGCCCTGGTGCGCCAGTGGCTGAGTGGCAAACCCGAGCCTGTCGAAGCCGCCAAACCCGACCCGGATATCGCCCGACTCGAACAGCGCCTGGCCGAGCGCCTGGGCTCTGCGGTGCAGATTCGCCACGGCAAGAAGGGCAAGGGGCAACTGGTGATCGGCTACAACTCTCTGGATGAGTTGCAAGGCGTACTCGCTCACATCCGCTGAAACATTTCCTTATGTAGCGTGCAGTCGGAAATCACTACCCGGCAGTTGAATAGGGGCTGAACCGCCCCTATACTCTGCGCGCATTTTGTCGGCACAAATTATGCCAAGTTATTGAATTCTGGCAGCCGACCCTTGAGGAGCAAGAGCGATGGAAACCCGCACGCCAAACCGCTTGCCGTTTCATCGCTTGGCGGTTTTTCCGGTTTTATTGGCTCAGTTGGTCATATTACTGATTGCCGCTCTGGCGCTCTGGCAATGGCGTGGAGTCGTTGCCGGATACTCAGGCCTTTGCGGAGGACTGATAGCCTTGCTGCCCAATGTGTATTTCGCTCACCGGGCATTTCGGTTTTCCGGCGCCCGAGCAGCCCAAGCCATAGTCCGGTCTTTTTATGCCGGCGAGGCGGGCAAATTGATTTTGACGGCAGTGCTTTTTGCATTGACGTTTGCAGGTGTGAAGCCATTGGCGCCGCTGGCTGTATTCGGCGTCTTCGTGCTGACCCAACTGGTCAGCTGGTTCGCGCCCCTGCTAATGAGAACAAGACTTTCGAGACCTTAGGGCGTTTGAGGCAACCATGTCAGCAGAAACAACCGCTTCGGGCTATATCCAGCACCACTTGCAGAACCTGACCTTCGGTCAGCTACCCAATGGGAGCTGGGGCTTTGCCCACTCCGCAGCAGAAGCCAAGGAAATGGGCTTCTGGGCGTTCCACGTCGATACCCTCGGCTGGTCCGTCGCACTGGGTGTGATCTTCATTCTCCTGTTCCGCATGGCGGCCAAGAAGGCGACTTCCGGCGTGCCGGGCGCGCTGCAGAACTTCGTTGAAGTGATGGTTGGCTTCGTCGATGGCAGCGTGAAGGACAGCTTCCACGGTCGCAGCCCGGTGATTGCACCGCTGGCACTGACCATCTTCGTCTGGGTGTTCCTGATGAACGCCATCGACCTGGTGCCTGTGGACTGGATCCCGCAACTGGCGATGCTGCTCTCGGGCGACCCGCACATCCCATTCCGCGCTGTTTCCACCACTGACCCGAATGCCACCCTGGGCATGGCTCTGTCGGTGTTCGCGCTGATCATTTTCTACAGCATCAAGGTCAAGGGCATCGGCGGCTTCATCGGCGAACTGACCCTGCACCCGTTCGGCAGCAAGAACATCCTGGTTCAGGCGCTGCTGATTCCGGTGAACTTCCTGCTGGAGTTCGTGACCCTGATCGCCAAGCCAATCTCTCTGGCACTGCGTCTGTTCGGCAACATGTATGCCGGCGAGCTGGTGTTCATCCTGATTGCAGTGATGTTCGGCAGCGGCCTGCTGTGGCTCAGCGGCATGGGTGTGGTTCTGCAGTGGGCGTGGGCTGTGTTCCACATCCTGATCATCACCCTGCAGGCCTTCATCTTCATGATGCTGACCATCGTCTACCTGTCGATGGCTCACGAAGAGAATCATTAAGTCCAGCTTCTGCTGTACTGATGTCCCTCTCGTTGTGGCGAGAGGGTGCCCTTTGCGGGGCTCAATGAAACGATTTGTTTTACCGCTTTAATCTAAAAAACCTAAACCATACGACGTAAAAGTCGGGAGGAAAGATGGAAACTGTAGTTGGTCTAACCGCTATCGCTGTTGCACTGTTGATCGGCCTGGGCGCACTGGGTACCGCAATTGGTTTCGGCCTGCTGGGCGGCAAGTTCCTGGAAGGCGCTGCGCGTCAACCAGAAATGGTTCCAATGCTGCAAGTTAAGATGTTCATCGTTGCCGGTCTGCTCGACGCCGTAACCATGATCGGTGTTGGTATTGCTCTGTTCTTCACCTTCGCAAACCCCTTCGTTGGTCAACTCGCTGGCTAATCACTCGAGTATTCGAGTTGATTGGTGTGACGGACAACGAACGAGCGAGGTGTTGGCGTGAACATTAATGCAACCCTGATTGGCCAGTCCGTTGCGTTCTTGATTTTTGTATTGTTCTGCATGAAGTTCATTTGGCCTCCGGTCATTGCAGCTCTGCACGAACGTCAAAAGAAGATCGCGGATGGACTGGACGCTGCCAGCCGAGCAGCTCGTGACCTGGAACTGGCCCAAGATAAAGCGGGTCAGCAACTGCGCGAAGCTAAAACTCAGGCAGCTGAAATCATCGAGCAAGCCAAGAAGCGCGGTTCTCAGATCGTCGACGAAGCCCGGGAACAGGCTCGCGTCGAAGCTGAACGTGTGAAGGCTCAGGCTCAGGCCGAGATCGAGCAGGAACTGAACGGTGTCAAAGACGCGCTGCGCGCCCAACTGGGCAGCCTGGCAGTCAACGGCGCAGAGAAGATCCTGGGTGCCACAATCGATCAAAACGCGCACGCAGAGCTGGTTAACAAACTGGCTGCTGAAATTTAAGCGAGGGCGATCATGGCAGAACTGACCACGTTGGCCCGACCTTACGCTAAGGCGGCCTTCGAGCACGCTCAGGCCCACCAGCAGCTGGCCTCTTGGTCAGCCATGCTCGGCCTGGCTGCAGCGGTGTCACAAGATGACACCATGCAGCGCGTGCTTAAGGCCCCGCGACTGACGAGCGCAGAAAAGGCCAGCACCTTCATCGAGGTGTGTGGCGACAAGTTTGATGCACAGGCACAGAATTTCATTCAGGTTGCCGCCGAAAACGACCGTCTCCTGCTGTTGCCGGAGATCTCCGCTCTGTTCGACCTGTACAAGGCCGAACAAGAGAAATCGGTGGACGTGGATGTAACCAGTGCTTTCGCATTGAACCAAGAACAGCAAGACAAACTCGCCAAGGTTCTCAGTGCACGGCTCGGCCGGGAAGTGCGACTGCACGCTGCGGAGGATGCCAGCCTGATTGGTGGCGTCGTAATCCGCGCCGGCGACCTGGTTATCGATGGCTCGATTCGCGGCAAACTCGCGAATCTTGCCGAAGCATTGAAATCTTGAGTTTGAAGGGGCAGCAGAGCAATGCAGCAACTCAATCCTTCCGAAATAAGTGAAATTATCAAGGGCCGCATCGAAAAACTCGATGTGACCTCCCAAGCCCGTAACGAAGGCACTGTCGTCAGCGTATCTGACGGCATCGTGCGGATTCACGGTCTGGCCGACGTAATGTACGGCGAGATGATCGAGTTTCCGGGCGGCGTCTACGGTATGGCCCTCAACCTCGAGCAAGACTCTGTAGGTGCCGTAGTACTGGGCGCGTACACCACTCTGGCTGAAGGCATGAGCGCCAAGTGCACCGGCCGCATCCTCGAAGTTCCGGTTGGTAAGGAACTGCTGGGTCGCGTAGTCGACGCACTGGGTAACCCAGTTGACGGCAAAGGTCCGCTGAACAACACCGAGACCGACGCGGTCGAGAAAGTTGCTCCAGGCGTGATCTGGCGTAAGTCGGTAGACCAGCCTGTACAGACTGGCTACAAGGCTGTCGATGCCATGATCCCTGTCGGCCGTGGCCAGCGTGAGCTGATCATCGGTGACCGTCAGATCGGTAAGACCGCTCTGGCGATCGACGCGATCATCAACCAGAAAGACAGCGGCATTTTCTGCGTCTACGTAGCCATCGGTCAGAAGCAATCGACCATCGCCAACGTGGTTCGCAAGCTGGAAGAAAACGGCGCCCTGGCCAACACCATCATCGTTGCCGCCAGTGCTTCGGAATCGGCTGCCCTGCAGTTCCTGGCTCCGTACTCCGGTTGCACCATGGGTGAATACTTCCGTGACCGCGGTGAAGACGCGCTGATCGTTTATGACGATCTGTCCAAGCAAGCAGTGGCCTACCGCCAGATTTCCCTGCTGCTGCGCCGTCCACCAGGCCGTGAAGCCTACCCAGGTGACGTGTTCTATCTCCACTCCCGTCTGCTGGAGCGCGCTTCCCGCGTTTCCGAAGAGTACGTAGAGAAGTTCACCAACGGTGCAGTCACTGGCAAGACCGGTTCCCTGACCGCGCTGCCGATCATCGAAACCCAGGCTGGCGACGTTTCCGCGTTCGTTCCGACCAACGTGATTTCCATCACCGACGGTCAGATCTTCCTGGAATCGGCCATGTTCAACTCGGGCATCCGCCCTGCAGTGAACGCCGGTGTTTCGGTATCCCGCGTAGGTGGTGCCGCTCAGACCAAGATCATCAAGAAGCTGTCCGGTGGTATCCGTACCGCTCTGGCTCAGTACCGTGAACTGGCGGCATTCGCCCAGTTCGCTTCTGACCTGGACGAAGCGACCCGTAAGCAACTTGAACACGGTCAGCGCGTTACCGAGCTGATGAAGCAGAAGCAATACGCGCCTATGTCCATCGCTGACATGTCGCTGTCGCTGTATGCCGCTGAGCGTGGGTTCCTGACTGACGTCGAAATCACCAAGATCGGCAGCTTCGAACAAGCGCTGATTGCTTACTTCAACCGCGATCACGCCGACCTGATGGCGAAGATCAACGTGAAGGGTGACTTCAATGACGAAATCGACGCTGGCCTGAAAGCCGGTATCGAGAAGTTCAAGGCCACCCAAACCTGGTAAGCCGCAGCGGGAGCCGCAAGGCTCCCGCTTGCTAACCTGATAGGTGTTACATGGCAGGCGCAAAAGAGATTCGCAGTAAGATTGCGAGCATCAAAAGCACGCAAAAAATTACCAGCGCCATGGAAAAAGTGGCGGTCAGCAAAATGCGCAAGGCACAAATGCGCATGGCTGCTAGCCGTCCTTATGCGGAGCGCATCCGCCAGGTTATTGGTCATCTGGCCAACGCCAACCCGGAATATCGTCACCCGTTCATGATCGACCGCGCCATCAAGCGCGTCGGTTATATCGTGGTGAGCAGTGACCGTGGTCTGTGTGGTGGCTTGAACACCAACCTGTTCAAGGCCCTGGTCAAGGACATGGCGGTAAACCGCGAACAAGGCGTCGAGATCGATCTGTGTGTGGTCGGTAGCAAGGGTGCGGCCTTCTTCCGCAACTTCGGCGGTAACGTCGTTGCAGCTATCAGCCATCTGGGTGAAGAGCCGTCGATCAATGACCTGATCGGCAGCGTCAAGGTGATGCTGGATGCGTACCTGGAAGGCCGGATCGACCGCCTGTCCGTGGTATCCAACAAGTTCGTCAACACCATGACCCAGCAGCCGACCGTGGAGCAGTTGATTCCACTGGAGGCAACCCCGGATCAGGAACTCAAGCACCACTGGGACTACCTCTACGAACCGGATGCCAAGGAGCTGCTGGACGGCTTGATGGTCCGTTACGTGGAATCGCAGGTCTACCAGGCGGTGGTCGAGAACAACGCAGCTGAACAAGCCGCGCGGATGATCGCAATGAAGAACGCCACCGACAACGCCGGTGATTTGATCAGCGATTTGCAGCTGATCTACAACAAGGCGCGTCAGGCTGCGATCACCCAAGAGATCTCGGAAATCGTCGGCGGCGCTGCCGCGGTTTAACGGTTCAAATATTCAGAGGATCCAGCTATGAGTAGCGGACGTATCGTTCAAATCATCGGCGCCGTTATCGACGTGGAATTTCCACGCGACAGCGTACCGAGCATCTACGACGCCTTGAAGGTTCAAGGCGCCGAAACCACTCTGGAAGTTCAGCAGCAGCTGGGCGACGGCGTGGTGCGTACCATTGCGATGGGCTCCACCGAAGGCTTGAAGCGCGGTCTGGACGTCAACAACACTGGCGCAGCCATCTCCGTACCGGTCGGTAAAGCGACCCTGGGCCGGATCATGGACGTACTGGGCAACCCAATCGACGAAGCCGGTCCTATCGGTGAAGAAGAGCGTTGGGGTATCCACCGCGCCGCTCCTTCCTTCGCAGAACAGGCAGGCGGCAACGACCTGCTGGAAACCGGGATCAAGGTAATCGACCTGGTTTGCCCGTTCGCCAAGGGCGGTAAAGTTGGTCTGTTCGGTGGTGCCGGTGTAGGCAAGACCGTAAACATGATGGAACTGATCCGTAACATCGCCATCGAGCACAGCGGTTATTCCGTGTTCGCCGGTGTGGGTGAGCGTACTCGTGAGGGTAACGACTTCTACCACGAGATGAAGGACTCCAACGTTCTCGACAAAGTGGCACTGGTCTACGGCCAGATGAACGAGCCACCAGGAAACCGTCTGCGCGTAGCGCTGACCGGCCTGACCATGGCCGAGAAGTTCCGTGACGAAGGTAACGACGTTCTGCTGTTCGTCGACAACATCTATCGTTACACCCTGGCCGGTACCGAAGTATCCGCACTGCTGGGCCGTATGCCTTCCGCAGTAGGCTACCAGCCGACCCTGGCTGAAGAGATGGGCGTGCTGCAAGAGCGCATCACTTCGACCAAGCAAGGCTCGATCACCTCGATCCAAGCGGTATACGTACCTGCGGACGACTTGACCGACCCGTCGCCAGCGACCACCTTCGCCCACTTGGACGCCACCGTCGTTCTGTCCCGTGACATCGCTTCCCTGGGTATCTACCCAGCGGTAGACCCACTGGACTCGACTTCCCGTCAGCTGGACCCGAACGTGATCGGCAACGAGCACTACGAGACCGCTCGCGGCGTTCAGTACGTACTGCAGCGCTACAAAGAGCTGAAGGACATCATCGCGATCCTGGGTATGGACGAGCTGTCGGAAGCCGACAAGCAGTTGGTATCCCGCGCTCGTAAGATCCAGCGCTTCTTGTCGCAGCCGTTCTTCGTGGCTGAAGTCTTCACTGGTTCTCCAGGCAAATACGTTTCCCTGAAAGACACCATCGCGGGCTTCAAAGGCATCCTCAACGGTGACTACGACCACCTGCCAGAACAAGCGTTCTACATGGTCGGCGGCATCGAAGAAGCGATCGAGAAAGCCAAGAAACTGTAATCCCGGCGCCCGGCAACGGGCGCTAATTTAGGTTGAGGCAAGCAGATGGCTATGACAGTCCATTGCGATATCGTCAGCGCGGAAGGAGAAATCTTCTCCGGTCTGGTTGAGATGGTGGTTGCGCACGGTGAACTGGGTGATCTTGGTATCGCCCTGGGCCACGCGCCGCTGATCACCAACCTCAAGCCGGGTCCGATCCGCTTGATCAAGCAGGGCGGGGAAACCGAGGTGTTCTACATCTCCGGTGGTTTCCTCGAGGTTCAGCCGAACATGGTCAAGGTTCTTGCCGACACCGTGCAACGTGCTGCCGACCTGGACGAAGCCTCCGCTCAGGAAGCCGTCAAGGCTGCTGAGAAGGCCCTGAATGAAAAAGGCGCAGATTTCGACTACGGTTCTGCCGCTGCACGTCTGGCCGAGGCCGCAGCCCAGCTGCGTACCGTCCAGCAGATCCGCAAGAAGTTCGGCGGCTAAGTCGCAGGCTTTCTGTGTGATTGATTAAAAAGGGTAGCCTCGGCTACCCTTTTTATTTTCCGTATTCCCCCCTTTTGGTCGCAGTCTGACCTTTCAGGATTGGTAGCCAGTCATGTCTCTCGAAATCGTTATCCTCGCAGCAGGCCAGGGCACTCGCATGCGTTCGGCGCTGCCGAAGGTCCTGCATCCGGTCGCCGGCAACTCCATGCTCGGGCATGTTATCCACAGCGCCCGGCAGCTCGCTCCCCAGCGCATCCACGTGGTCATCGGCCATGGCGCGGATGCGGTGCGCGAGCGCCTGGCAGCCGACGACCTGAATTTCGTGCTGCAGGACAAGCAACTGGGTACCGGTCACGCCGTGGCCCAGGCGGTGCCCTTCATCACCGCCGACACCGTGCTGATTCTCTACGGCGACGTGCCGCTGATCGAGGTCGAGACCCTGCAGCGCCTGCTCCAGCAAGCCGGGCCGGACCAGCTCGGCCTGCTCACCGTCGAGCTCGACGACCCCACCGGCTACGGCCGCATCGTGCGTGACGCTGCCGGCAAGGTGATGGCCATCGTCGAGCAGAAAGATGCCGATGAAGCCCAGCGCGCCATCAGCGAAGGCAACACCGGGATTCTCGCGGTGCCCGGCAAGCGCCTGGGAGACTGGACCAGCCGTCTGTCCAACAACAACGCCCAGGGCGAGTACTACCTCACCGACGTGATTGCCATGGCCGTCGGCGACGGCCTGCTGGTTGCCACCGAGCAGCCCCACGACGCCATGGAAGTGCAGGGCGCCAACGACCGCAAGCAACTCGCGGAACTGGAACGTCACTACCAGCTGCGCGCCGCGCGCCGGCTGATGGCCCAGGGCGTGACCCTGCGCGACCCGGCACGTTTCGATGTGCGCGGCGAAGTGACAGTGGGCCGCGACGTGCTGATCGACATCAACGTGATTCTCGAAGGCCGGGTGGTGATCGAGGACGACGTGGTGATCGGCCCCAACTGCGTGATCAAGGACAGCACCCTGCGCCAGGGCGTGGTGATCAAGGCCAACAGCCACTTGGACGGCGCGGTCATGGGCGAGGGCAGCGATGCCGGTCCGTTTGCTCGACTGCGTCCGGGCACCGTGCTGGAAGCCCGCGCCCATGTGGGTAACTTTGTCGAACTGAAGAACGCCCACCTGGGGCAGGGCGCCAAGGCCGGCCACCTGACCTACCTGGGTGACGCGCAGATCGGCGCCCGCACCAACATCGGTGCCGGCACCATCACCTGCAACTACGACGGGGTGAACAAGCACAAGACAGTGTTGGGCGAAGACGTCTTCATCGGTTCCAACAACTCCCTGGTGGCGCCTGTGGATATCTTGTCCGGGGCCACCACCGCTGCCGGTTCCACCATCACCCAGAACGTGGCGCCGACCCAACTGGCGGTAGGCCGGGCACGGCAGAAGAACATCGACGGCTGGAAGCGGCCGGAGAAAATCAACAAGGGCTAAGGTTATCCACAAGCGTGGAACCCTGTTCGCCGGCAAGCCGGCTCCTACGCCGATCTGTAGGAGCTGGCTTGCCAGCGAACCCCGCGCCACCCTCTGTGGATAACTCCCCCGCTGCTACTCGCGATTTTTTTCGCCTCCGCGCTTGACGAAGTTTCGGTCATGGGTTTTTATTGCGTCGTTATCTTTCGAATCGAAACTTAAACCACCATGTCGAAACGCAACACACCCCAACGTCGCCATAACATCCTCGCCTTGCTCAACGAACAGGGCGAAGTGAGTGTCGACGCGCTGGCCAAGCGTTTCGAAACATCGGAAGTTACGATTCGAAAGGACCTGGCCGCCCTGGAAAGCCATGGCCTGCTGCTGCGTCGCTACGGCGGCGCCATCACCATGCCCCAGGAACTGGTCAGCGATATTGGCCAGCCCGTGTCCCGGCACAAGCAAGCCATTGCCCGGGCCGCAGTGCAGCGCATTCGTGAGCACGCGCGGATCATCATCGACAGTGGCAGCACCACTGCCGCGATGATCCCCGAGCTGGGCCAGCAGCCTGGCCTGGTGGTCATGACCAACTCATTGCATGTGGCCAATGCCCTGAGCGAACTGGAACACGAACCGGTGCTGCTGATGACCGGCGGCACCTGGGACCCGCATTCCGAGTCTTTCCAGGGCCAGGTGGCCGAACAGGTTCTACGCTCATACGACTTCGACCAGCTGTTTATCGGTGCCGATGGCATCGACCTGGCCCGTGGTACCACCACCTTCAACGAATTGCTGGGGTTGAGCCGGGTCATGGCCGAAGTGGCCCGCGAAGTGGTGGTGATGGTCGAGTCCGACAAGATCGGCCGCAAGATTCCCAACCTGGAGCTGCCATGGAGCAGCGTCCATACCCTTATTACCGATGATCGCCTGCCTTCCGAGGTCCGCGACCAGATCCAGGCCCGCGGCATAACTCTGATTTGCGCGGCTGTCAGCTAGGAGAGAAACCATGTGTGGAATTGTTGGCGCCGTTGCTGAACGCAATATCAGCGCCATTTTGCTGGAAGGCCTCAAGCGCCTCGAATACCGCGGCTACGACAGCGCCGGTGTGGCGGTCTATACCAATGCCGGTAAGCTCGAGCGCATGCGTCGCCCGGGCAAGGTCAGCGAACTGGAGCAGGCCCTGGGCGACGAGCCGCTGGTCGGTCGCCTGGGCATCGCCCACACCCGCTGGGCCACCCACGGCGCACCTTGCGAACGTAACGCCCACCCGCATTTCTCCGGCGATCTGGCGATCGTGCACAACGGCATCATCGAGAACCACGAAGCCCTGCGCGAAGAGCTCAAGGCCCTGGGCTACGCCTTCACTTCGGACACCGACACCGAAGTCATCGCCCACCTGCTGGACCACAAGCTCAAGGCCCTGGGCGACCTCACTGTGGCCCTCAAGGCCACCGTCAAGGAACTGCACGGTGCCTACGGCCTGGCCGTGATCAGCGCCAGCCAGCCGGACCGCCTGGTTGCAGCCCGCAGCGGCAGCCCGCTGGTGATCGGCCTGGGCCTGGGGGAAAACTTCCTGGCTTCCGACCAACTGGCCCTGCGCCAGGTCACCGACCGCTTCATGTACTTGGAAGAGGGCGATATCGCCGAGATCCGCCGCGACAGCGTGCAGATCTGGGACCTCGCCGGCCAGGCCGTGGAGCGCGAGGCGGTGCAGTACCGCGATGGCGCCGAAGCCGCCGACAAGGGTGAATACCGCCACTACATGCTCAAGGAAATCCACGAGCAGCCATCCGTGGTGCAACGCACCCTGGAAGGCCGCCTGAGCGCCAACCAGGTGCTGGTCCAGGCCTTCGGCCCGCAAGCCGCCGAACTGTTCGCCAAGGTGCGCAATGTGCAGATCGTCGCCTGCGGCACCAGCTACCACGCCGGCATGGTTGCCCGTTACTGGCTGGAAGAACTGGCCGGCATTCCGTGCCAGGTGGAAGTGGCCAGCGAGTTCCGCTACCGCAAGGTGGTGGTGCAGCCCGACAGCCTGTTCGTGACCATTTCCCAGTCCGGTGAAACTGCCGACACCCTGGCTGCCCTGCGCAATGCCAAAGAGCTGGGTTACCTGGCCAGCCTGGCGATCTGCAACGTCGGTATCAGCTCCCTAGTGCGCGAATCGGACCTGACCCTGCTGACCCAAGCCGGTCGCGAAATCGGCGTGGCCTCGACCAAGGCCTTCACCACCCAGCTGGTCAGCCTGCTGCTGCTGACCCTGTCCCTGGGCCAGGTGCGTGGCACCCTGGCGGCCGGCGTCGAAGCCGAGCTGGTGGAAGAACTGCGGCGCCTGCCGACCCGCCTGGGTGAAGCCCTGGCCATGGACAGCGTGGTGGAGAAAACCGCCGAGCTGTTTGCCGACAAGCACCACACCCTGTTCCTCGGCCGTGGCGCCCAGTACCCGGTGGCGATGGAAGGCTCCCTCAAGCTCAAGGAGATTTCCTACATCCACGCCGAAGCCTATCCGGCCGGCGAACTCAAGCACGGCCCGCTGGCGCTTGTGGATAACGATATGCCGGTGGTTACCGTGGCACCGAACAACGAACTGCTGGAGAAGCTCAAGTCCAACCTGCAGGAAGTCCGTGCCCGTGGCGGTGAACTGATCGTGTTTGCCGACGAACAAGCCGGCATGAGCAATGGTGAAGGCACCCACGTGATCCAGATGCCGCATATCCACGACATCCTTTCGCCGATCCTCTACACCATCCCGCTGCAGCTGCTGTCCTACTACGTGGCCGTGCTCAAGGGCACCGACGTCGACCAGCCGCGCAACCTGGCCAAGTCGGTGACGGTGGAGTGAGTTATCCACAGCTGCGCGCATCGGTCAGATGTTCATGGCAAAAGACCCGGAAAGTGAGGGTGTTGATATCGAAGCAATGACTGGTACAGCTTCTGTGGAGTAGCAAATTGTTCAATGACTATCTGAATAATAAGGATTGCTATCTCGAGCTGGAGCGGAGTTTTTATGATTATTTCCGATTGAGGGCCCAGGCGAGCCCAGTTGGCGAAAAAGTATTCAAAGTGCCGTATTACAATACTTTTTTTTCCAATGGCTTGCCCTTCATGGACGCCAATCCAATGTTCTCCGCGAAAAATGAAGTGAATGGACAGATCCTCAGAGTGGTATTAGACGAGGATGCCCATGAGCTTTGTTCCTATCGCGACAAGGAAGCAGGGTGTGAGCTTGTGCTGATCGGCAAGCTGGCCTTGCTGGACGAAATAAACAAGAAAATTTCCGCTTGGATCAACGCGCAGTAATTTTTCGACAGTCGGGGCCGCTTGCTGTCGTCAGCGGCTTGTGCCCCGTTAGCTGACAGATGCCCCAGAAAATCCCGGCTTGTGTACCCGCCGGGATTTTCTTTATCCACTATGGAAAGCCCATGAACCTGCGCCCGCTGCATGGCTGGATGATTGCCCTGGTGCTGCTTGCCCTGTTGCTGGGAGCTGTCACCCCAGTGCTGTCCAACAGCCTGCTGTTGCTGATGGAACGGAGCAACTTCATTCCCGCCGAATCCTCCATCTGGACTTTCGAGCCGACCCTGATCAACCAGGGCTCCGCTTCCTATTGGCTATACGGGGAAGATCGGCAGTACTACTTCTACTTTTCCTACGCCAAGGACCAGCCTTATCGGTTGATTGCCAAGAACAACCCTTGCCCGGGGTTCGACAGGCATGATGTTGGCACCTGGTGTACATCGAACTGACGCTTCTGTAGTGAGCTTGCACAGATCCATGTGAGTGAATCGGAGCTGCTGGCAAAGTCCGAGAAACTCAAAGAGGCCTTCGTGTGCGATGGGTATTACGCAGAGCCCGGAGATCTGAATGAAGGGCCTGGTGCCATCGCTGACCTCACCGACTTCTCGCACATTGCCTGCTTTGCCATGGCTGGCGATGGCAGCCCGTTTTGTTTTGACTTCAGACAGGATCGCAAAGAACCGAGCGTCATCTGCTGGGATGATGATTACTGGCGAAAAATCTCAAATAGTTTCGAAGATTTTATCCAGCTCTTTTCTTGATCTGGCTGCTGGGTTCTTTGGCACGTCGCGGACTGTTTCTGGCTCATCATTTTCGCGTCGCCTGTGCTCAGGCGAGGTTTTTTTGCGGATGGGTTTGGGTGATCCGAGCCAGGGCATTGACGCTTTCGCGGGCAATCGACAGAAGCCGTTGATAGCAAAGCATTTTAGGCTTGCGAGTAGGACTTTGGGGGGATCATCGGCGTTCTCCGCAGATTCAGGTAGCGAAAACTACCTACTGGAATCCTCCAAATACTCAGGGTAATGTTCCGCAAGATTTTTCAGCGGGTCCATATTTTTCCAAGGATTAGGAATATGTTGCGTCGTCGCATGCTGATGATGTTGGGTGCCTGTTTTTTCATCGTTTTGCTCCTGGCGGGCCATAAAGCCTTTTCCATCTACCAGCAGATCCAGGTCTATACCAAGCCTCGGCCTCCGGTCAGCGTCGCTGTGGCGACGGTGATCGAGCAACCCTGGCAGCAGCGTCTGCCAGCGGTGGGCACGCTCAAGGCCCTGCGCGGGGTCAGCCTGAGTCTGGAAATGGCTGGCACGGTCAAGGACGTGCAATTCGAGTCGGGGCAAAAGGTCAAGGTCGGGCAGCCCCTGATCCAGCTGGACAGCGCAGTGGAACAGGCGCTGCTGGAAACCGCTCAGGCGGACCTCGGTCTGGCGCAGTACGATTTCGCACGCGGCAGCCAACTGGTGGGGGACCGGGCCATCTCCAAGGGCGAGTTCGATCGACTCTCCGCTCAGTTGCAGAAGAACAAAGCCACGGTCAATCAACTCAAGGCTTCCCTGGCGAAGAAACACATCCTCGCGCCATTCGGCGGCGTCATCGGCATTCGCCAGGTCGACGTGGGTGACTACCTGGCCAGCGGCACGGTGATTGCCACCTTGCAGGACCTCAGCAGCCTCTACGTCGACTTCTACGTCCCCGAGCAATCGGTGCCCAAGATGGCGATCGGCCAAGCGGTGCAAGTGGAAGTCTCGGTCTATCCGCAGCAGATTTTTCCCGGCACCGTCAGCGCCATCAACCCCAAAGTCGAGAACAGCACGCGCAACGTGCTGGTGCGCGCCACTCTGGCCAACCCCGATAACAAACTGCTACCCGGAATGTTTGCCAGCCTGCAGGTGCTGCTAGCCAATCCGGCGCCTCAGATCGTGGTGCCGGAAAGCGCGGTGACTTACAGCCTCTACGGTAATTCGGTGTTTGCCGTGGTGGAGAAAAAGGCCGACGACGGCAGCGTGGAGAAAGACGCCGATGGCCAACCGGTGCTGATCGCCGAACGGCGATTCACTGAAACCGGCGAACGCCGTAACGGCCTGGTGCTAGTGACCAAAGGGTTGCAACAGGGCGACCAGGTCGTCAGCGCCGGCCAGCTCAAGCTGGACACCGGCACCCCCATCGCCATCAGCCCCGACAAGACCCTGGCCGCGACGCCGGGCCAGCCGCCACGCGCTGAAGGGGCACTATGAAATTCACCGACGTCTTTATCCGCCGCCCGGTGTTGGCCATGGTGGTCAGTCTGTTGATCGTGCTGTTGGGGTTCCAGGCCTACAGCAAACTTCCGCTGCGCCAATTCCCCAAGATGGAAAACGCCCTGATCACGGTGACCACCAACTATTCCGGGGCCAATGCCGAGACGATTCAGGGCTACATCACCCAACCCTTGCAGCAAAGCCTGGCGAGTGCCGAGGGTATCGACTACATGACCTCGGTCAGTCGCCAGAACTACTCGGTGATTTCCATCTACGCACGCATTGGTTCCAACAGCGACCGGCTGTTTACCGAACTGCTGGCCAAGGCCAATGAGGTCAAGAACAAACTGCCGCAGGATGCTGAAGACCCGGTGCTGAGCAAGGAATCAGCCGACGCCTCGGCGCTGATGTACATCAGCTTCTCCAGTGAGCAAATGAATAACCCGCAGATTTCCGACTACCTGTCGCGGGTCATTCAGCCCAAGCTCGCCACCTTGCCTGGCATGGCCGGCGCGGAAATCCTCGGCAGCCAGGTGTTTGCCATGCGCATCTGGTTGGACCCGGTAAAGCTCGCGGGCTTTGGCTTGAGCGCCAACGACGTCACCACCGCGGTGCGTCGATACAACTACCTGTCGGCGGCCGGCGAGGTCAAAGGCGAGTATGTGGTCACCAGCATCAATGCCAACACCGAGCTGAAATCTGCCGATGCGTTTGCCGCGATCCCGTTGAAGACCGAAGGCGACAGCCGGGTACTGCTACGGGATGTGGCGCGGGTGGAAATGGGCGCGGAAAACTACAACGCCATCAGCTCCTTTGGCGGTACGCCTTCGGTGTACATCGCGATCAAGGCCACGCCGAGTTCCAACCCCCTGGAGGTGATCAAGGAAGTGCGCAAGATCATGCCGGAACTGGAGGCCCAGCTGCCGCCCGGTCTCAAGGTGGATGTTGCCTACGACGCCACGCTGTTTATCCAGGCGTCCATCAATGAGGTGGTAAAGACCCTGTTTGAAGCGGTGCTGATTGTGATTGTGGTGGTGTTCCTGTTCCTGGGTGCACTGCGTTCGGTGGTGATCCCGGTGATCACCATTCCACTGTCGATGATTGGCGTACTGTTTTTCATGCAATTGATGGGCTACTCCATCAACCTGCTGACCCTGCTGGCCATGGTCCTGGCCATTGGCCTAGTGGTGGACGATGCGATCGTGGTGGTGGAGAACATTCATCGCCATATCGAGGACGGCAAGCGCCCATTGACGGCGGCCCTGGAAGGCGCCCGGGAAATTGCCCTGCCGGTGGTGTCGATGACTATCACCCTGGCGGCGGTCTACGCGCCGATCGGTTTTCTCGAAGGGCTGACCGGGGCGCTGTTCAAGGAGTTCGCCCTGACCCTGGCGGGCGCGGTGGTGATTTCCGGCATCGTTGCCCTGACGCTGTCGCCGATGATGTGTGCCCTGTTACTGCGCCGCGATGAAAATCCCTCGGGGCTGGCCCATCGACTGGATGGGATTTTCGACGGTCTCAAACGACGTTATCAACGCCTGCTGCATGCCACCCTGAACACCCGGCCGGTGGTGCTGGTGTTTGCGCTGATCGTGATGTGCCTGATCCCGGTACTCCTCAATTTCACCAAGTCGGAACTGGCCCCAGCCGAAGACCAGGGCATCATTTTCATGATGTCCAATGCGCCCCAGCCAACCAACCTGAATTACCTGAACACCTACACCGAAGAATTCATCAACATCTTCAAAGCATTTCCCGAGTACTACTCCTCGTTCCAGATCAACGGCTACAACGGCGTGCAGTCGGGGATTGGCGGTTTCCTGCTCAAGCCGTGGAACGAGCGCGAGCGTACTCAGATGCAGATCTTGCCCGAGCTGCAGTACCGACTGGATCAGATTCCGGGCTTGCAGGTTTTTGGCTTCAACCTGCCCTCGCTTCCCGGAACCGGCGAAGGCTTGCCGTTTGGCTTCGTGATCAATACCGCCAATGACTATGAGTCGCTGCTGAACGTGGCGGAGCGGATCAAGAAACGCGCCATGGAATCGGGCAAGTTCGGCTTTGTCGATATCGACCTGGCCTTTGACAAGCCGGAAGTGGTGGTGGACATCGACCGCGCCAAGGCCGCGCAGATGGGCGTGTCGATGCAAGACCTCGGCAGCACACTGGCGACGCTGCTGGCGGAGGCGGAAATAAACCGGTTCACCATCGAAGGCCGCAGCTACAAAGTGATTGCCCAGGTGGAACGGGCCTACCGCGACAACCCCGAGTGGCTGAACAACTACTACGTGAGAAATATCAAGGGCGAGCTGCTGCCGCTGTCGACCTTGATCAGCGTCACGGACCGGGCACGACCGCGGCAGTTGAACCAGTTTCAGCAACTCAATTCGGCGCTGATTTCCGGCTTTCCGCTTGTCAGCATGGGCGAAGCCATTGAAACGGTGAAGCAGATTGCCATTGAGGAAACACCTCCCGGGTATGCCTTTGACTACAGCGGAGCGTCGCGCCAATTCGTGCAGGAAGGGAGTGCGCTGTGGGTGACCTTTGGCCTGGCGCTGGCGATTATCTTTCTGGTGTTGGCAGCGCAGTTTGAGAGCTTCCGCGATCCGTTGGTGATTCTGGTGACGGTGCCGCTATCGATTTGCGGGGCCTTGCTTCCGCTGTTTCTCGGCTGGTCGAGCATGAATATCTACACCCAGGTGGGGTTGGTCACCTTGATCGGGCTGATCAGCAAACACGGGATTCTGATTGTCGAGTTCAGCAACCAGTTGCGCAGGGACAAGGGCCTCTCGCCGCGAGAGGCGGTGGAGGAGGCCGCGGCAATTCGCCTGCGGCCGGTGTTGATGACCACGGCGGCAATGGTGTTTGGCATGGTGCCGCTGATTCTGGCGACAGGGGCCGGGGCGGTGAGCCGGTATGACATCGGTATGGTGATTGCCACCGGAATGTCGATCGGCACCCTGTTTACGTTATTTGTTCTGCCTTGTGTTTATACGCTCCTGGCTAAACGCGAGGAGGAGGTGGCGGCCTGGCAGACTCTTTGAACTTATCCCATGCCGAAGATTGCCGGACTTGCTTACCTTAGTGAGTAGCGTCAATAGAATTGCCGCAATGCGCAGCCTCTAGTGTTGATTCATTAGAGGCTGGCGGCTCAAGTAAAACGGCACTTACAGCGTGTTCAGCTCATGTTTGAAGCTGCGAACTTATTCGCTCTTTGTTTTGTCAATACCGTTCGTCGGGTTCGCTGGAAAAACTGTAATATTTTTTGACAGCCTTATAGCTATTTCATTAGTCTGGCTTTCATCGAATTATAAGAACAATAAAGTCAACTGACTTTTCTGCCGCTCAAGTTTTTTATAAAAACATGGAAGAAGGGGTGTGATGAGCATGTATCTGATAAAAATAAAAGAAATTGCAGCAGATATTCTTTTCCTGGATGGACCCGATTCAATTCCCAGTGACAAGTCATTTGACCAGATAGGGTTTACCTCTATCGACTTCATCGACTTCTGCTTTGAAGTCAAGTCGCAGATAAACTCCGAAGTCGAGCCTGACTACTTGTGGCCGTTCCATAAGATGCTGGCTGACCCGGCGTTGTGCGTTGACAAAAAGTGGACCGCCAAAGGCCGCGAAGTCACCCGGGAAATACTTCAAGTTTCCGATATCAATGTTGTCGAGCCCGATAAGATAGGCAGTTTCTGGACGCCAGAGTTTTGCTCTCGGCGCCTAGAGGCCCTTGCCAATGGCTAGGGTATTGGTCACCGGGATAGGCGTACGACAAGCAGGGTTTGACCTGGCCGACCTTGAACTGCACGGCGGCGCCTCAGTGACCACTGAGCGAAGGTCCAGGGCGCCGGCAGTTCTTTCTCCAGAGATCGCCAAGGATATCGCTCGTGAAGACCGGGCGATCTTGTCCGATGCGGCCATACAAAGTCTGCTGGTCTCTCATGCAGCCTGCACAATGGCGCAACGGACGGGTTCTTTCAGTGAAGAAGATCGCGCGGTTATCAAGGTCTATACAACTGCAGAAATCGTTCGCGACTTTTACGAGATTCTTTATGAGTACCGAGTCAAGCACCCGGAACTTTCCTCGCAGGATATGCATAAAGAGTTAGGGCGTGTGGCTGGTACGGTGCACCCGCTTCGGTTGTTCAGAAAGTTACCCACCAATAACCTCTACCACATCTCCAAGTTTTTTGACTTTACCGGAGGCGGTTACCCATTGCGCAGTATGTCTTTGGGTGGGCTGTCCATGTTAGAGCATGCCTTGTTCAAGCTCGAGGGTCATGAGCGAGGAGGGGCTCTATTATGTGCGGTCGGAGATATGACTAAAGCGGATAACTTCGAGGCGTTTCGCAAGATGGGTCTAGTGGACTCGGACTTGGAAAACTCACCAGCCAATAAAGTTAGTGTAAGTTCCGGGGCAGTGGCCTTGATGCTCGAAAATACTGTAATGCAGCAGGCTTCCGGGCATCTGGCACTGGCTGAAGTTATCGCTGTTTATAGTCGGTTCGATGCACAGATATATTCCAGGCAAGCCGACTGGGAGGCCTTGTATCGCAACTTGCCCTCGACGGTGATCAATGGGCAACCGGTTGTTGTCCTGTATGACAATGGGGCGCCTGACCTGCGCCAAGAAGAAGAGGCGGCGATTGTCGAAATCATCGGCGCCCCCGAAGTGCGCCGTTACAAGCCTTATACCGGTTATGCGGGCAGCACCAGTGGCCTCGTCGACCTGGCCTGTGCCTTGGCGGACAAGAGCATCGAGGTCGGGCGCACGTTGCTGGTCAACGGGATGGGCATCGGCATCGGTTGTGCGTGCGCGGTGGTCAGAAAACTCGAGCATCTGGCCACTGATCGGCCGTTAGCCGGAGAGGCATCATGAGGGAGCGCGTGGTTATCACTGCCCTGGGATGCTGTACGCCCCTGGGAAGTACATACGATTCGGTAAGCGCCGCCTTGAGCGCAGGTGCATCGGGGATTCGGCAGATCCGCAAGTTCGATACCAGCACCTTCAAGAGCCACTACGCCGGCATTCCTGAAGAGGGCAATATCAGTCCGCCCGCTTCAAAGCGTCGTCGCTCGTGGGATGAGCTTTACATGGGCGTCGCTCTCAAGGGGCTGATGGCATGGCCTGGTTTCGACCTGGGTGGTATTTCCCCGGAGCGCATCGGATGTTTTCTCGGGGTTGATGAACCCGTCCCCGATATCCATCAGACGATCGACTTCGTATTTGACCTCGAACGGGGCGCAGATAAAGCGTTTTCGAACATGGCCGCGATGATGGAAAAACATTATCGGATCAGTGACTTTGCGCGCCTGGATTCAACTCAGTTGTTACGTCAGATACATGCCCAGATACCTTTCCATGGGCCGACCATGGTCCACCTCGGGCTCTGTTCTGCCTCGCTGCAGGCTATTGGAACCGGCTTTGAGCAGGTGGCCTGTGGACGAGTGGAGGCGGCGATCGTCGGCGGCGCCAGCGCCAAGGTAACTCCGGAGCACTACATCGGCCTTGAGTCTGTCGACGTCATCTGCACGGACCCAGCGCTGCCTTTTGATGGCCTGTCGCGTCCGTTTGATAGCCGTCGTTCCGGGTATGTTCCTGCAGAAGGCGCCGTGCTGTTTTTATTGGAAACCTATGCCAGCGCGCGCAAGAGAGGCTCAACGCCCTTGATGGAGATCGTTGGATATGGCGCCAGTATGAATGCCAGCCATATCGTCAAACCGGATCCTGACGCGCGAGAAATGAAGCTTTCAATGACCCGTGCGCTGGCCAGTGCCGGGCTCGACGCGAGTCAGATCGGCTTGGTCAATGCCCATGGAACCTCAACGGTGCTCAATGATTTGCACGAGTCGGCAGCCATCTGTTCGGTGTTATCCGAGACGGTTCCGGTAACGGCGAACAAATCCCTGCACGGGCACATGATTGCGGCGGCCGGGGCCATGGAAACCCTCAATACCTTGATTGGTTTGCGCGAGGGTTTCATTCCAGGCACTCGTAATCTCGAAGTTCGAGACCCGAATTGCAAAGCCAACCTGGTAGCCGAGACGCGCAGCGCTCACGTTGAATATTGCCTCAAGAACTCTTTTGGCATGGGCGGGCTTGCCGCATCGATGATCTTTCGCCGAGTTGAACTATAAAAATAGGATTGCGCGATGAAAACAATCCAGAGTCGAACCGATTTTCCAGTCGAAAAATTCAATCAAATGGTGATGGGGTATATCAGCAATGATTACCCGGGCGAGTTTCAGCCCGTTGAGGACTACCAAGGGTTTATCGACGCTTATCCGGTGATGGAAAAAGCTGCATTGGCGGCATCAGGCCGGCAGCTTCTCGCTGCGGGAAAGATGCAAGGTTGTTATGTGGTGTCCACGTCCGGCACAACCAGCAGCCCGGTCATTCTTGCCAACAGGTTTTTGCAAGGCGTCACGGAGCACAGCTATCCCTATCAAGTGCGTGTGGCCATGGCCACCCATGTATTCGATGCCACGGACATCGTTGCAAACCTGCTCACGGCGGGCGGGCTGGGCAACAGTTACGAAGGCATGTGTCGGTTGCTCGAGAGTATCGGGGTCACCATTCTTCCCGTCGGGCGGCCCGATACCCTGTCCAATAACGCGTTGCTACTCGATTTGCTCGAGCGGTTTTCCGTGGATGTCCTCGTCGGATCGCCAAGCGGAATTGTGCAGTTGGCTCAGGCGGCACTCAGCGCCGGGGTTTCACTACCGATACGAAAAATAGTCTTTGTCGGCGAGGCATTTCACCCGTCCAAGCGAACCTTTGTCAGTGAACAATGGCCGCAAGCGCGCTTCTACAGCATCTACGGCGCTACGGAATTGGGCTTTGCCGCGATCAACACCCCGCAGATGAATGCGGGGCATCACCTGGTGCTTTCGGATTGGTTTTTCGTCGAGACCAACGCGCAAGGGGAGCTGCTGATCACCGATCTGAAGGCACCCGTGGTGCCGCTCATTCGCTACAAGATTGGTGATTACGGCCAGCTCCTATCTGCACCAGACAGCAATGAATTCTACTTGTGCATTGGCGACAGGGTTGAGGAAGAGTTCAGCCTGGGAGGGCACAGGATTCGTCATGAGCACATTCGCAAGCAGCTGGCTGCTGCCGGGGTCGACCCTACGTATTGCCAGGTCACGCTTCGCTCATCCGAGCTGGGTCGGGACCGAGTGGAGGTGGCGCTGGATCTGCCGCAGCAGGAGCTGGATGCAGCAGCCCAGCTACGCTTGGAGGCGATCTTGAGCCAGATTCCCAAACTGGGGGAGGCGCTGCGTCGCGGGGTTGCCGAACTAGGCGTGGTGGGCCGTGAACACTTTGAATTCAACGCCAGGCAAAAACTGCCAGCGATACGCGATCAGCGACAACGCGCTGAAGTGCTGCAAACAGGCTCGGAGTTGTCACGGCGTATCGACAGGTTGCTCGATATCCCCACAGAACATCGTCGGCTGGATGAGCTCTTCAACGCGTACTCCGAGTTGCTGGTTCTGCTGAACAGCCTGCAACGTACCCTTCCCTACAACAGCACAGGCAGCGCCGAGGGGTATCGGATTGAGGACTGCCAGCGCAAAGTTCTGGACATAGAGCGGCTGTTCGAGCTGGAACTGAGTGGGCAATGGGCAAGTTTGTTGAATGATGGCAACAAACTGAGCCGCTTCTTCTATCGAATTTACCAGCGCATGGTCAGCAACGAACTCACCAGTCTCGATGGCCATAGCGGGCGGCTGTGCCAGGTTGGGGTTGGGGCGATGCCGCTGAGCATCCTCCTCTACGTGCAGAAAACCTCCTTCTTCGTCACCGGCATCGATATTGACAGTCATGCCATCGTGCAGGCCAGGCGCGGTATGGCCGCTGCTTTTGAAGCGCTGGATATCCCCTCCGAACGCTTGAGCCTGATCGAGGCGGCCGGGGCGGATTTCGATTACACCAGTTATGATGTTGTGGTGTTATCCATGACTGTTTCAGGTCGCTCCGAAGTAGTGCAGCGTATTCTTGATACCTGTAAACAGCCTCAAGTTCGAATTGTCTTGCGAGATACAGACGGCTGGAAGCAGTTCATCTATCAGTCTGTCGGTTTGCCTGAGCAACAGCAGTTGGAGTTGGTTGCTGAACATTCGGGTTGCCCTATCAGCAGTAGCGTCTACCGCATTCGACCCAAGGATTGAGGGATACCATGCTTAATATATTACGTGAAACACCCCTGTGGGTTTACGCGGTCTTTTTCCTGCTTCTTTACTACGGTGTGATGGCCTGTTTCAACAGCAATGAAACTCGTCGCTCACTGTTGATCAGTCCGGTTATCTTTATGCTCTGGTCGTTGGCCGCGATGGACTATACGCAGCAGCCCCTGGTATCGATCGGTAGTTGGGGAACAGGGCTGTTGGCTGGGATAGTTATTGCGGTGCTATGGTTCGATTACCATGGCATTACCGAAGGTGACGCTCCTCATTCAATCTCTGTTCCGGGATCCTTCAAGCTCCTGGTGATATCAATGTTCTTCTTTTGCATTAAATACTATGTCGGTTATCAACAAGCGACTGATCCGGTATTTGCCCATTCACTGCCGATGCTGCTCTTGATGGGCGCTGCTTCAGGTTTGACCATTGGTCTGCTGTGTGGAAGGGCATGGAAGATGCTGTCGATCTTGAATACGTTTTCTCGTAACAGTGACATTGCCGCGATAGGCACCATTAAAAAGCAATAAGGTGCTTATTTCCCGGGTGTTAACAAGACTGACGAGGCGGTGATCGTGCGGGCTTTTAATTATCTTGATCTGTGTCCTGTCGTAGAGAGGCACGGAGAGTTCTTTCGTGTTCGGCTGGATCATGAGTTGCTGGAAAGATTTCTTTCACGTTACGACATCAGCCTGGTTACGGTGGAGTTGTGTAACCAATTTGCGGTCAGGTGCGTTAGAGCCAGCAACCCCGAAACGTCGATAAATGGCCGATTTCTACCTGTGTCCCTGCGTAATTTGCATGGCGAAAATATCCGCGACGTGAGTTATTTGTTTGGCCAGGTTTCCAGGGAAGAGCGGGGTGGAATAGTACAGGTCTATTCATCCACGGGTTCAAATGAACATGAAGACCTGTTTTGTTCGGTGACGGTGATGGACACACGAACTACAAACTAACACTGCACTAACGCTTGCAGCTTCGCTGTTGCGTTGAGGTGAACCTGTCATGATCAACCTGATTATTCCGCCGTTGTTGTTCCCCTATTTCCTCGAGTGGCGGGCTGGTAATTACGCTGAAGCGGCGCTGCTGGCGCTCTTGGTGTTGCTGGTTCTTTGCTACAAGGGGCTGAAGAACAAGTTTGTCATCGATTGGAGCGTGGCGTTCGGCTTTGCTCTGATCCTGATGGTTTCTCTAGTCAAGCCGAGCTTCTTTAGCCTCTCATACACCAAGCCGCTTATTTATGGCGTATTGGCACTGGCGGGGTGGATTTCCTACGGAGTGGGCAAACCCTTTACTCAGCAGTATGCCCGGCAAGAAACGCCTGAAGAGTTTTGGCATACACCGACTTTTCTATCCATAAACAAGAGAATCACCCTGGTGTGGAATAGCGTATTCAGCTTGAACTTAGGGTTTGCGCTATTGAGCCTGATGTTTGTTGATTACTGGCCCATCTACTTGTTGATGTCCTATTTTACGATTTTGTGTGCCGTGGTCTTTACCGAGAAGTACCCGGACTATTACCTGGCTCATGGAGAGAGCAGTCGTGCAATATGAAGTCTTCAGCACATCAATGGATTTGATGGATTCAAACTCGACCCTGCAGGTTGAGGTCGACACGCTTGCGCCCATTTTTGCTGAGCATTTTCCCGGTTATCCGATTGTCCCGGCGGCGTTCACTGTGGGTTTTGTCCTGGCCTGCTGTCGAACACTGATGCCGGGTAAATCCTTTCAGGTGAAACGGGTGGTATTCACCGAGCCGATCACACCAGGATTGTCCTTGCAGTTGCAGTTCACGGGGTTGCACCGGAGTGAGCCAAGAGAGTTGGGTTTTACCCTCAGCTCCTCCGGTTTTATACATTGTCGAGGGAGCGTGATGTATGTCTAAGACTGCTGTTGTGACGGGGGGAACGCGTGGAATAGGGCGGGCCATTGTCAGAAAACTGATTGCCCAGGACTTTACTGTGTTTGCCACTTACCACAAGGATGAGGCCGCCGCACAGTGCCTCAGTGACGAGTTGGGGGCGAGGGTAATCACGGCGCGGGTGGACGGCAGCCAGCGCGATCAGGTCGAGCAGTTTCGCCAACAGTTTGTCGATTATCCAATGCCTTCGGTGCTGGTGAACAACGCCGGTATTGCCCGTGACGGGCTGTTCCTGAGTCAGGAACCGGCCACCTTCGAACAGGTCATGGCCAATAACTTCGGCGGTACATTGAATTTCTGTGAAGTCTTTGCACCGCACATGGCCACGGTCCGCCACGGCAATATCATCAACATAGGCTCTGTGGCAGCGCAGAAGGTCAAATTGGGTAATACCGCCTACGGTTGCGCCAAGGCCGCCATTGAGCGTTTGAGCCTGGGCTTGTCCGCAGAGTTGGCCCGCTTCGATGTTCGCGTCAACTGCGTTTCGCCCGGTTTTGTCGACACTGAAATGTTTCAGGCTTTCGCCGGTGAACACGCCAGGGAGATTCTCAAGTCGATACCCGGAAGACGGGTAATGACCGCCGAAGAAGTTGCCGAGATGGTTAGCCTGCTGGCGACCCGGCGTCTTTCTACCACCGGCAGTCTGCTGCGTGTGGGGAATGGCGAAAATGTCGGCTGAGCATTCAACGGAGCGCCAGGCCCCCCCCTTGGAGGGCACGCTGCCGTGGTTGGCCGGGTACCTTGAACGCCTGGAAAATCCCGGCGCGTGCAAGTTGGATCTGGCCACCCTGGCTCGGCTGCACGAGGCGCACATCACCCATATTCCATTCGATATGGCGGACGGTTTTCTGGGCCAGGACGTGCCCTTTACGTTGGAGCATGTGGTCCAGAAAATTGTCTACGAGCGGCGGGGCGGTGGCTGTACGCAGATGAATGGCATTTTTGCCGAGGTGCTGCACAGCCTCGGGTTCTCGGTTCAACGCACGTTGGCCAAGACCTTTCAGCACGGAGTATGTCGGGAGCTGTCCACCCATATGGTGTTGTTGGTCAAGGTCGAGGGCAAACGCTGGCTTTGCGATGTCGGGTTTGGCCTGCGAGGTCCCATCAGGCCTCTGTCACTCGAGCAGTGCGATGAACAGGTTCCGCAAGTTCAAGGATGTCACCGTTACAGGGTCAAGCGTCTGATCAATCGCGAGTGGCTGGTGGAGTATCTGCGCGGTGAATGCTGGCAGGGGTTGCTGGTAGTGCGTGATGCCGACTACAGCTATGAAGAGTTTCGCGTGACCCATTTTTATAACACCCATGCGCCGACATCACTGTTTGCCCAACACTTGATCTGTGCTCGGCCGCATTTGGAAGGAGGCGACCTCCTACAGAATGGGACCTTGGTCTGTGTGCGAGGCAAACGCCGCTCGAGTTATACAGCCAGTCACCTTGATGAGTTGATCGACCTGCTGCAGGCGCATTTCAACATCGTTCTTTGTGCACAACACTTTCAGCATCTGCCTCCGGGAATCATCAAGGATGACATACGATGACTAAGCGTTGCCTGATCACCAACCCTGTGTCCAATGCCAATCTCCTGGTGGGGTACTTGAAGGAGCAGGGCGTGGACTGTTATGCCGTCATCGAGATGGATAAAGTCGAGAAGATGCCGGTCTTGAGTGAAACGAAGAAAGGCGAGTTCAATGCCGAACTCTATCAGGGCATTTTCATATCGGCAGACGATGTTCCAGGGCCCGAAGCATTGCCCTTCGATATTATTCTGGCCGGTAGCGAGAATGGTGTTTTTCTTGCCGATCTCTTGAGCCAACGCCACGGTTTGCCTGGCAATGATCCACAGCATTCCCAACTCCGCCGCCATAAAGACGCCATGCAACAGGCTTTGGCCAACGCCGGGTTGGCCTTTATACCGACGCGCTCGATCGATGGGCCGCAGGCGGCCGCTTCAGTACTGGAGCACTGGGACAGCTATCCCTGTGTGTTGAAACCTCATTCTTCGGCGGGGGGTGAAGGGGTTGTACTGTGCCGGGATCGCGTCGAACTGCAGCAGGCCATTCGGGGGGCTGACTGGGGGGGCTTTTCTTCGACCTGGTCAGACAACGAGCGCTTCGTCTTACAACCTTTCATCACCGGCAAAGAGTACGTGGTTGATATGGTTGCCCATGAAGGGCAGTACTTCGTCTCTTCGGTGTGTCGATACATTCGATGTGATGAGCTGGGTATTGATAGTTGCCCTTTCGTTAAAAAATTCACCTTCCTCCTGGACCCCGGCGCGAAATCCCTGAGGGCCTTGGTTGAATATGCGGAAAAGGCCGCTGCAGCCTTGGGTATTCGTACCGGCGCCATTCATATGGAATTGCTCGATAGCCCGAATGGCCCGGTGATGATTGAAGTGGGGGCACGGCTGCACGGGACTATTACGCCCGTGCTGTTCGCGCATTGCTATGAGCCTCATTTGCTCGAGCAGCTTTATTCTTCCAGCGTCATGGGGCGGGATCAGGTCAAGCCTGCTAGCTTGATACAGCCAGGCATCATCAGCGATGTCATCAGTTCCGAGCCTGGGGTTTTCAATTCCCCTGATAATGGCTTTTCTACAGCACTCGATCGTCTTGAAAGTTTAAAGGGCATGCAGATTTCAATTGAACAGGGAGAACGCTTCAAGAAAACCAGCGACTTGTTCTCTTCTTCAATGAATGCCGCTTTTTCTCATGCCGATGACGATATTCTTTGGCAAGACCTGCAGGCTTTTGAAGCACTGACAGGCAGTTCTCTAAATGGCGCGCAATTGAGTCCCCCCATGTGGCAGTACCTCCGGGAGGAGTATTGCGCCTATTTTTAGTGAGACTCTCCAAGGACGGAAGCTTACATGATGAGACACTCTTTTTTTGATACCCAGTCTTTCGCTCGACTGTTCGAGCACTATGACAGTGCGGGCTATGCCGGTTATCGGCAGGTACAGGACTATGAGACCTTTGCCCGCCTGTATCCCACCTCTTCGAAATCCGACGTGCAGCGTCTGGCGGAAAAGGCTCGGCTCGAAGGCCGTTTGCGCAACTGCTACCTGGTCAGTTCTTCAGGTACCACGGCATCACCGCTGGTCATTGCCAATGACTTCTGGCCCAGCGTGTCGAGAGACGCTTACTCGTTGGAAGTACGCCGTTTTCTGGGACAGAAAGTATTTTCCAGCAAAGACGTGGTAGCCAATCTACTGGTGCCTGGCGGGTTCGGCTGTCTCTACGAAGGCCTTTCGCGCCTGCTGGAACCCATTGGCTGCACGATCTTGCCGGTGGGGCGTTTGGACGCACAGGATCTGCCTCATGTGTGTTTGGAGGTTTGCCGCGAAGCCGGGGTTTCCGCCTTGTTGGCGACCCCCGGAGGCATAGTTCAAGCTGCTCACTTGGCGCAGAAGGCGGGAATACAGTTAGATATCAAGAAGGTTGTCTATATTGGCGAGGCATTCTCTGCGGCAAAACAGAACTACATCAGGTCGGTCTGGCCGGATGCACAGTTTTATGGTCTCTATGGGAATACCGAAGTCGGCTTTATCGGCGTCTCGACCCCAGCCCATCCCCCGGGGCATTACGATTTTCTAAGCAAGTGGGTGTTCGCTGAAGTCGATGAAAGCGGCAAGTTGTACTTGAGCGACTTAAAGGCTCCTATTGTCCCGGTCATTCGTTATGAAACAGGTGACCTGGCAACCTTGCTACCGGCTTCACACAACCGCATCGGTACGTTGGTCTTGCAGGGCCGCAGTGATACCAGCTTCAACTTCTGCGGTAATTTATTAAGCCTTGCCCATGTTTGCGAAACGATATGGCGCCATTGCGGCCAGTCATTTGTACTGCAGTTGACGCTCACCAGCGGTGATGCAGGCAAGGATCATTTATGCGTCAGTGGCGATTTCACTTCATTTGCCGATCCGCAGGCGGCCTGCCTTGATATTGAGTCTGCACTGCTTGGAATGGCGGCGTTGGAAGAAGGACTGCGCCGTGGAGTGGCCACGATCAGTGTCGAGTGCAATACCGAACTCTGGCTGAGTGCCCGTGAGAAAGTTCCAACTTTGCGCGATTTACGCTAGCGATAAATAGTGCTCATGCCTAAACCAGATGCTTGACGTTATTGAATGTCGGCGCGGCATGCGCACGCCTGATTAACCTGTTGAACCCGATTATTTATTGAATGGTTTTGGCCGATCCTGTTTTTAAACGGGCCTGGCCTTAGTTGGATGAACTAATCCTTAATAATGATCTACTTAGTGGAGGCACCGCAAAATGTCGATATTTAAGCAGAATATTCTTGGCTCGGGTCAGTGGAGTGACTGGCGCTGGCAGCAGAAGAATGCCGTGCGCGATGAAATGGCCCTGCGCACGGCCTGTGGCGGTTGGACGGAAGAGGTGACCGCCCATATCGAGCACAATTTGCAAGGGCGCAAGATGCAGATCACGCCTTACTACATTGACTTGATCATGAGTTCGCTCGAGTCAAACCAGGTGACTGAACACCCACTGTGGCGACAGGTTGTACCTTATTGGAATGAAAACGTACTCAATGACTACGATGGGGTCTCGGAGAACTGGGAGTTGCATCATGAGATGAAGACACCCATCTGCCAGCACAAGTACGACAACCGCGTCATTCTGCGCATGACCAACACCTGCAATGCCTATTGCCAGTTCTGTTTCGAGGCTCTACGAACCTTGCAGGTGGGCACCGAGAAAGCGAACGCCAACACCGACTCATTTGCCGATTCGATCGACTATATCCGCAATACACCGGCTATCGAGGAAGTCATCCTCAGCGGTGGCGATCCGCTGATGCTCGCTGATCGCAAGTTGGAGGAACACCTGGCGGCACTGCGTTCCATCAGTGACGACCTGCTGATCCGCCTTCACTCACGGGCATTGAGTTTCAACCCGTTCCGGGTCACCGATGAGTTGGTGGCCATGCTGGAGAAGTACAAGGTCAATGCCTTTGGCGTGCATGTCTGTCACCCGCTCGAACTCAGTAGCGACTTTGCCGCGGCGGTCAAACGCATCCGCGGGGCTGTGCCAATAGTCTTTGCCAACACGCCTCTGCTACGCGGTGTGAATGACGATGAAGAAACACTTCATAGCCTGTTCATCGACTTGTACCGGCTGGGGGTCAAGCCCTACTACCTGTACCACTTCATGCCGTTTTCTCCCGGTGCCTCGGAATACAAGGCGTCCATTGGCGATGCCATCGCCATTATGAGTCGCCTCAAGAGACGTGTGTCCAACATCGCCTTGCCGGAATACGTCCTGCCCCACGCGCGGGGGAAGTTCACCGTGCCATTGTTGAACTTCGAACAGCCCGACGAACTGCCTCGTTTTGAACTACATAACGGCCAGCGCTATTACTCATTCCAGGGGTGGGATGGTCAACGATGCACTTGGCACGATGCATAAGCGAACCTCCAGCCTGAAGTGGTGATCAATCATGAAACAAGACGCTATTCTTTTCATTGATGTCGATGACAGCCCATCCGTTCGCTATAGCTACCGTGAACCACACTTTGCCGCTGCCCGCTCACGCGGGTTGGCGTGTCTGATCGCGGGTCTGTCCGGACGCAATCACCTGGACCGCCTGCGGCGTGACAGTGATGAAGTCTTTCTACTCGAAGCCTTGAGCGAGCAAAGCATTCTCGAGTTGGTACAGGAGCTCGATGGGCAATACCAGGTGCGCGCAATCTTCTGCCACGCCGGCCATGCATCGGCGCAAGGGCAGGTGGGCTGCATTGTCGCCGGGGTCTGCCAGCAGTTGGGTCTGGTCTCTGCGCCGGCCGAGGCGATAGCCGCTTGCAACAACAAGTTCCTGATGCGCCAGGTGCTGCAGGCGCACGGGTTGCGGTCTGTTCCATTCGCACTTTGCAATGATCAACAAGAGCTGGAAGCCAGCGCGGCGCGCGTGGGTTTTCCACTGATCGCCAAGCCGGCGTTTGGTGGCGCTTCGGTGTTTATCAAGCGGTGTGAAAACTGGGCACAGTTGCACAGTCATTACCAACTGTTCCTTGCCCATCATGCTGACGCGGCCTACGCCGACTTCTATGGGTGCGCGCATACCCTGGCCGGCGATGACGGGCTTGCACGCGACTACATTCCGGGTCGAAGCATCCTGCTTGAAGGTTATATCGAGGGCACCGAAGGCACCCTGGAGTGTGTGGCTACCGATAAGCGCATTCACCCGATTCTGATCAACGAGAAGCTTCTGCTCACGGAACGCAGCGGCACCATGCTGGAGAACCTGCTGATCACCCCGCCTGCGTCATTCACTGCGGGCCAATGCGCTGAGATTCGCCGCTATGCGGTGCAGTGCCTGGAGGCGGTGGGCCTGACCAATGCCTGTGTGCATTTCGAGTTTCGCATGACCGAGGCTGGGCCGATCGTCATCGAGATCAACCCGCGCCTGGGGGGCTTGTACGTCAATTCGGCGCTACGCGACCTGGCGGGTATCAATCCCTATGAACTCTACATCTCGCTGCTGTTGCGCGACGAGGCGCTGGATGCCCGGCTCGAGGCCGCTGCGCAACAGGTTGGCGAGGCCACGCAAGGCTATGCAATGTTGGCGGTCTATCCCGAAACAAGCGGCTATTTCAAAGGGTTTGAAGGCGTCGACTACCTGGACCAGAACGCTTGCGTAGTGGAGTACGCGGTGCAGGACGCCGGCAGTTACATCGACGCCGATATTGAAGAGCACTACTTGCTCAAGTGCTGGGCCAAGGTCGAGGGCGCCGCACAGGCCCATGCCCTGCATGCCGCCGTCAGCGACAACCTCAGTGCAATCATCGAAAACACCATCGCAGGGTAGCGTAATGGATATCTCACAGATCTCGGCTCACTTGAGCCAGCATCATTACTGGCATGGACGTCACTTTCGCGAGTTGATCCATATCGAAGCCGATGAAGAACAGAGCTTTCGGGCGTACTGGTCGAACCTGGTGCGGGACGAGGCCTTCAAGGAATACACCCACCGCGAGCGGCGCATCCTGCGTTATCGCCTGCTGCCTTGCGGGCAACTGCAGATGGATAGAAATGCCGAGTACAAATCGTCGGTCGTCTATCCCATCAACTATCGCCAGGGCGTGAATGCCCTGACTTACTCTGAAGACGGCTTTATCGCCCATCCGATCATGCAGCAACTGTTGGCCACCGATATCGCTGCACTTGGCGCAGCCTTGGCAGGGCACTCCTATGCCATCGATATCCATCAGTTTCGGGTCAGGACGGACAGTGAAACCAGCAGCCCGACGACCTCGGGCATCCACCAGGACGGGTTGGATTGGGTGTTCATGCACTTTATCGACGCGTGCAATACCGTTCCGGTGGTGTCCGATATCTACGCCACGCAGGAGGCGGATAGTTGCCTGCTGAGTGTGCCCATGGAGCGCTTCCTGGAAACCATCGTGCTTGATGACAACGTGCTCTATCACCGCGCCGGGGATGTCCAGCAGATGGCCCGCCAGCAGCCTGCCTGGCGCGACTTGCTGCTGGTCGGGTTTCGCCGCCTGGCAAATGATGCAGAGGAGACCGCTCATGCTGAAGGATGACGCTGGGTTGGCCCAGTCCACGCGGAACGGACGCCTGATCATCTTTGCCCGGGGCGTTTCCGATTTCGGCGCCTTTCTCAATATGGTGGCGTTATCCACCTATGTGTACTGGCTCAGCCAAAGCGTGGTGTTCGTCAGCGTTTTTCTGGCGTGTCGGGTCATAGGAGGGATTGTTGCCAGTTTGCTGGGGATCAGCTTCTTCAGGCGTTTTGCCGGCCGTGGTGCCTTGGCCGGGCTGGATGCGTTCAGGGCTCTGCTACTGGTACCGCTGCTGTTCCTGGCGCCTGCGCATCAACTGAGCCTCCTGCCCTTCATCGCCTTCGGCATTGGGCTGTGCAACTCGCTCTTTGCCATCGGTCTCAATAGCCAGTTGCCGACATGGGTCGCGGCCAGCCAGCGTGTGGCCACCAACGCCTGGGTGACTTCTGCCGCTGCCACCGGGGCGGTGCTGGGTAGCTTGCTGTCCGGGTTACTGATCGCCAATGGGGGATTCGAAGCGGTCTTTGCAACCAACATCGCCACTTATGTGCTCGCCGCCTGCCTGATTCTGCCATTGCGAGCCTTGTACCCGGCCACCGCCGCCGAGCAGAAGGGCATATCCAGCGAGTGGCGCAAACTGCGGGTCGGGTTGCGCAGCTCACCGGTGCTTGCGGCCATGTTGTTGATCAGCCTGCTCGATACCCTGGGCAGCGCGGCCCATAACGTCGGCTTCCCCGTCCTGTCGCAGTACATGGCCCCTGATACGTCGAACACCGTCATGGGCTATTTGCTGGCTGTCTGGGCCTGCGGCAAGTTTGCCGGTGCGCGGCTGGCCAGTGTGATCTTGAACGGACGTGGCACCCGCGGCATGGAACGCCTGTTCATGGCAGGTGTGGCCCTGATGTCCAGCGGTTTCATCTGCACATTCCAGCAAACGGAGCTGTGGCTGGCGCTGGTGTTCATTGTCTGGGCGGGCTTGGGAGACGGTTTTGCCGAGGTGGCGTTGATCTCCCGGGCGCAAAGCGAGCCCGAGACGCTGCGCCTTCCCCTGTTCAGCTTGTTGACCCTGATTCAGATGGCCGGCTTTGGCGTGGGGATGCTTATCGTGGGGCCGTTCTATGTGGTTTGGGCGCCGGCGCAGGTGATTGTGCTGTTCCATGGCTTGCCTTTAACCGCACTGCTGATCATGGGCTTGTGGATGTATTTCAAGCGTCGACGATTCCCAGTGAAGGCCCTTCTGAAGGAGTGACAGGCGTCTGCACCATCCCCGGTGGCCATGCCGCTGGATTATGCTGCCGGCTCGCGGTGCCCACCGGGCAGGTGCCGGCAGTTGAGGTAAGGCATGGACAGATTTCAGGAAATGCAGGTGTTCGTCTGCGTCGCCCAGGAGCAGGGTTTTGCCGCGGCCGCGCGGCGCTTGAACCTGTCGGCGGCCAGCGTGACCCGGGCGATCGCCGCCCTGGAGCAGCGCATCGGCATCCAGTTGCTGATTCGCACCACCCGCAGCGTGCACCTGAGCGAGGCCGGGCAGGGCTACCTGGAGGATTGCCGGCGCATTCTCGCCGAGGTCCAGGACGCCGAAGCCTCGGCCGCCGGCATCCATGCCCAGCCCCGGGGCCTGCTGACCCTGACCGCGCCGGTGCTGTTCGGCGAACTCTTCGTCACCCCGCTGCTGGTGCGCTACCTGCAACGTTATCCACAGGTGCGGGTCAATGCGCTGCTGATGGACAGGGTGGCGGGCATGGTGGAGGAGGGCATCGATGTGGCGGTGCGCATTGGCGAGCTGGCCGACAGCGGCCAGCACGGCATCCGCGTCGGCCAGGTGCGGCGGGTGGTGTGTGCCGCGCCGGAGTTCCTCGCTGCCCACGGCCGGCCACAACATCCCGATGACCTGCGCCAGGCGCCGCTGATCGCGCCGTCGTCGATCGGCCAGGCACGCAACTGGCCGTTCAACGATGGCGGTCGCGCCCTGAGCCTGCGCCCCGAACCGCGGCTGCTGGTCAGCGCCAACCAGGCGGCCATCAGCGCCGCCTGCCTGGGGCTGGGCCTGACCCGGGTGCTGTCCTATCAGGTGGCCGACAAGGTCGCCGCCGGGCAACTGGAAATCGTCCTCGAAGACTTCGAGCTGGCGCCGCTGCCGATCCATGTGGTGTACCAGGGTGGGCGCAAGGCGCCGGCGCGGGTGCGCAGCTTTGTCGACTTCGCCGTGCAGGCCCTGCGGGAACACCCGGCGCTCGATTCTTGAGGGGATTTATTACGCTGGATGAAATGATGGATTGCGATTTCTGGTGATTCTGTTGTTTTTGTCCGGGGATCAAGATGGCTCTCCCAGCGCGACCTTTCGCTCGCGCTCCAGCCGTGGAGTCGCCCATGTCCCTGCTACCCATCAAGTTCTACAACTTTCCCCGTTCCGGGCATGCCCATCGCGTGGAGCTGATGCTGTCGCTGCTCGACCTGCCCACTGAAACCATCTTTGTCGACCTGGCCAAGGGCGCCCACAAACAGCCCGAGTTCCTCGCCCTCAACCCCTTTGGCCAGGTGCCGGTGATCGATGACCAGGGCGTGGTGGTGGCAGATTCCAACGCGATCCTGGTGTACCTGGCGCAGCAATACGGCAAGGGCCGCTGGCTGCCCGAGGACCCGGCCGGTGCGGCCCAGGTGCAGCGCTGGCTCTCGGTCGCGGCCGGTCCCATCGCCTTTGGCCCGGCCGCTGCGCGGCTGATCACGGTGTTCGGCGCCAGCTTCAATGCCGAGGAAGTGATTGCCCGCGCCCATGCCCTGCTCAAGGTCATGGATCAGCAGCTGAGCCAGCGGCCGTTCCTGGTGGGGCAGCAGGCGACCATCGCCGATGTCGCCGGCTACAGCTACATCGCCCATGCCCCCGAGGGCAACGTGTCGCTGGACGATTACCCCCATGTGCGCGCCTGGCTCGAGCGGATCGAAGCCTTGCCCGGTTTTGTCCCCATGCCCGCCACGGCGGCCGGCTTGAAAAGCGCCTGAAGTCGAACCCGCGGAGGTGGTGACATGAGCACGGATTCCCCCTGGCATGCCGGCGAGCGGCAATTGCAGGCCCAGGCCGGGGTGGCCGAGCGCATGCAGGCCTACGGCAGCAAGGTTATTCGCCGTGAGATGCCCGAGCAGCACCGGCAGTTTTATCCACAGCTGCCGTTCATCCTGCTGGGAGGTGTGGATAACCAGGGCAACCCCTGGGCGAGCCTTCTCGAAGGGCCGCCCGGGTTCGCCCAGGCGCCCCAAGCCGACCTGTTGCGCCTGGAGCGGCTGCCGGCCGCTGACGATCCGCTGCAATTGCAGCCCGGCGCGGCCCTGGGCCTGCTGGGCATCGAGTTGCACACCCGGCGCCGCAACCGCCTCAATGGCCTGGTCAGTACCCTGGATGGCACCGGCTTCAGCGTCAGGGTGCAGCAGAGCTTCGGCAACTGCCCGCAGTACATCCAACTGCGGGACATGCAGCCCCAGCCCTTGAGCGATCCGGCCAGTCGCCCGGCCGAATATCGACAGGACCTGGACGCTGCCGCCCGGGCCCTGATCAGCGCTGCCGATACTTTTTTCGTCGCCAGCTACGTCGACCTGGCCGGTGAGCGCAGTGTGGATGTGTCCCACCGTGGCGGGCAGGCAGGGTTCGTGCGGATCGAGGGCAATTGCCTGACCATCCCGGATTTCTCCGGCAACCTGCATTTCAATACCCTGGGCAACCTGCTGCTCAACCCACGGGCCGGGTTGCTGTTCATCGACTTTCTCAGCGGTGAGCTGCTGCACCTGACTGGCCACACCGAGATCATGCTCGACGGGCCGCTGCTCAGCGCCTTCCAGGGGGCCGAACGGCTCTGGCGTTTTCATGTGGAGCGCCTGGTGCGCCGCCCTGCGGCCCTGTCCCTGCGCGGGCAATTGCAGGGTTTTTCTCCCAACAGCCTGCTCACCGGCAACTGGTCGCAAGCCGAGGCACGCCTGCGGGCCAGTGCCCTGGGGCGGCAATGGCGGCCGTTGCGGGTGGTGCGCATCGAGGACGAGAGCCGCAGCATCCGTTCCTTCTACCTGGAACCGGCCGATGGCGCCGGTTTCCCAAGCTTCCTGCCCGGCCAGCACCTGCCGCTGCAGGTGCTGATCGATGGCCAGCCTTTGGTGCGCACCTACAGCCTGTCCAGCGCGCCTTCCGATGATTTCCTGCGTATCAGCGTCAAGCGCGAGGGCCGGGTTTCCAGCTACCTGCACCAGCAGCTCAAGGTCGGCGACCTGCTCCAGGTACGGGCTGCCCAGGGCCTGTTCAGTGCCGACCCCCAGGCCACGCAGCCCCTGGTGCTGTTGGCCGCCGGGGTGGGGATCACGCCCTTGCTGTCGATGCTGCGCGAAGTGCTGTACCAGGGCCGGCGCACCCGTCGTACCCGTCCCACCTGGCTGATCCTGGGGTCCCGTAGCCTCGCCGAGCAGCCCTTCGCCGCCGAACTGCAGGCCTTGCGTGAACAGGGCGGAGACTCGGTGCGAGTGCTGCGCCTGCTCAGCCAGCCGGAAGCGGAGGCGCGCTTGGGTATCGATTTCGATGAGTGCGGGCGCATCGCTACCCCGTTGCTGCTGGCCCAGCCGGAGCTGGATCTGGACCGTGCGGATTTCGTGCTCTGTGGTCCCGGCGCCTTTACCCAGGGCCTGTACGACAGCCTGCGTGACCTGGATATCGACGACCGGCAGATTCATGCCGAAACCTTCGGCCCTTCCACCCTGCGCCGCCGCGCCGACTCCCAGGCGCCAGCGTTCCCGCAACCGCCCGCGGCCACCGGCGAGGTGACCGTAGGCTTGCAGCAGGCCGCTCTATCCTTGTGCTGGAGCCCCGCCAGCGGCAGCCTGCTGCAACTGGCGGAAAGCGCCGGCCTGCAGCCGCCCTTCAGCTGCCGAGGCGGTTCCTGTGGCACCTGCCAGACCCGCCTGATCAGCGGCCAGGTCAGTTATCCACAGGTGCCCGCGCAATTGCCCGAGCCTGGCCAGGTGCTGATCTGTTGTGCGGTGCCTGCCGCTGTGGATAAAGACTCAGCGCCCCTGGTGCTGGACCTGTAACCGCGAGAAAAAAGTCCCCGCCAGCGATTGCCGCCAGCCCCGGCCCTGCGTAGGCTGGCGCGATTCGGGTGAGGGCTTGGGCGGCTTTCCTGCCGTGGCCACCCGGAGTCTTAGCGTTAAAGGGAATCAACGATTCATGCTCCCCCGGGTCTTTCTGCGCCTTTGCACCCTGCTGTTCTGCGGGCTGTTGCTCAATGCCTGCGGCAACGCCAACGCACCCGCCCTGGAACAACAACTGTATATCTGGCAACGCCAGTGGACCCCGGCCCACAGCGACGCCCTGGCGGCCTCGCGGGCCGACTTTTCCACAGTCCGGGTGCTGGCCCTGCAGGCTTTTCCACAGGCCGGCTGGAGCCGTGCGCGGATCGACTCGGCATTGCTCAAGCAGGATGGTCGGCGGCTGATCGCGGTGGTGCGTCTCGATGGGCAACTGCCGGCCCTGGACGGCGCCGAAATCGTCCGCCAGATCCAGCAACTGCTGCTCGACTGGCACGCCCAGGGCCTGACCCTGGCCGGTATCGAGATCGATCACGATGCCGGCAGTGCGCGCCTGCCGGCCTATGCCAAGTTCCTGCAACGATTGCGGGCCACACTGCCGCCAGAGCTGCCCCTGAGCATCACCGCCTTGCCGGCCTGGCTCGACAGCCGCGAGTTGCCGGCGCTGCTGGCCCAGGTCGACAGCAGCGTGCTGCAAGTGCATGCGGTGAGCGATCCGCGACGTGGCCTGTTCGACCCCAAGCAGGCCGAGCAATGGGCCAGGCGCTGGGGGCAAGTCAGCGACAAGCCTTTCTACCTGGCCCTGCCTGCCTATGGCGTGGCCCTGCTACCCGCGGGCGATGGTGCGCCCCTGGTGGAAAGCGAGGCGCCGCTGGCCCGGCCCGGCCAGCGCCAGGAACTGCTGGCCGACCCTGAACAACTGAGCCGCCTGGGCCTGCGCCTGCGGCAAGACCCGCCGCCGCACCTGGCGGGGCTGATCTGGTTCCGCCTGCCGCTCAAGGGCGATGTCCGCGCCTGGAGCCTGGACACCCTGCGCGCCGTGGCCCGCGGCGACGCCCTGGACAGCCGCCTGGGCATCCGCCTGCATGAGCAGGACGGCCTGTTCGATATTCGCCTGGACAACCCGGGCAATCTTGATAGGCCCCTGCCTGAACAACTGACCCTGGCCGTTGCCCAATGCGACGGATTCGACGGGCTGGGTGGCTACAGCGCCCGGTTGGTCGACGGCCAGCTGCTGTTGACCCGCCAGCAGAGTGGCCGTCTGGCCGCTGGCGCCAGCCGGGCCGTGGCCTGGGCCCGCTGCACAAAAATTGACCAAGGAGCTGCGCATGTTCGTCCCTAGATCCCGCCATCTGCTGTGCCTGAGCCTGTGCCTGCCCCTGGCTCCAGCCCTGGCCTGTGGGCCGACCTTTCCCATGCGCCTGCTGGACGACCGGCCGCACACCCTGGCGCAGTTGCCCGAAGGCAGCTTCCAGTTCGAGGTCAACCGCCTGGGCCAGGACATCGCCGGGCTCAAGCCGCTGCCCAAGGAAGGCTTCAGCCCCGACTACAGCAGCCCCATCAGTGCCGATGTGCAAGAGCGCACCAAGGCTGAAGAGCAGGGGCTGAACCCGGCTCAGCGGGCCCTGGTCGCCGAGCTGCGCAAGCTGGCCGATGGGCGGGCGGCGCAGCAGCAGGGCAGCAGCCTGGCGCCGGAGGTCAATCTCTACACGGCGGGCGCCGTGGCCTTCGGCGCCGGCGATCACCAACTGGCGGCAGAGTATTTCCGCCAGGTGCTGGCGCTGCCCGCCGAACAGCGGCCCCTGCGCAGTACCTGGGCGGCCTATTCCCTGGGCCGGGCCCTGGTGTTGATCAGCCAGGAGGCCAACGAGCTGGATGACCAGGGCCGGCTCGACACCCTGCAGGCGGCGCGCCAGGCCTTTGTCCAGGCGCGCCAGCTGAGCATCGAGGGTTTCAGCGATCCCCTGGCCCTGGGCGTGGCCAGCCTGGGCGAGGAGGCGCTGATCCTCAAGAACCAGAATCATTGGAGCCAGGCCATCGAGCTGTATGCCAGCCAGAGCCGCCTGGGCTCGATCGTCGGCTACAGCTCGCTGAAGCAGGTGGTGGGCGAGCTCGGCGGCCTGCCCGACGCGCAGTTGCTGGAGCAGCTCAAGCAACCCTTGGTGGCGCGCTTGCTGACGGCCTCGCTGGTGGCCCATCAGGCCTGGTCCTTTGGCGAGCGGCCGGCCTCCGAGCTGAACCTGATCAAGCTGCTGAGCCAGGGCACCGCCGGCACGTTCGACAACGCCGACCGGCTGGCGGCGCTGAATTACCAGAACGGCGATTTCGTCACCACCCAGCAGTTGCTGGAGCATGCTGGCGACGGCGGCCTGGCCTGGTGGCTGCGGGCCAAGATGGCCGTGCGCGGTGGCGACAAGGTGGCGGCCGCAGCTGCCTACGCCAAGGCGGCCGCGGCCTTTCCCCGGGACGAGAGCTGGGGCTTTCGTGGCGACTACGACGGCAACTATGAAGACCTCAAGCCGGGCTGCCGGGTCGAGGGCGAAAGCGCCGTGCTGGCCCTGGATCGTGGCGACTACGTACAGGCGTTCGAGCTGCTCTACCGCAGTGGCGATATCTACTGGCACGACGCGGCGACCGTGGCCGAGCGGGTGCTGACCCTGGATGAGCTCAAGCACTTCGTCGACACCCAGGTACCCGCGCCGCCGCCGACCCCAAAACAGGCCGACGCCTACTACGAAAGCCTGCCGATTGCCGCCCAGGTGCGAGAACTGCTGGGCCGGCGGCTGCTGCGAGAAGGCCGCTACGAGGAAGGCTGGGGCTACTTCGACAGCCCGGAACGCCAGGCCATTGCCAAGGCTTACGGCGAGTACCGGCGCAGTGCCGAGTCCGCCTGGCTGCCCACGCGCCGGGCCGAGGCCTATTACCAGGCGGGCAAGCTGGCGCGGGCTTCGGGGATGGAGATTCTCGGCTACGAGATGGGCCCGGATTATCACAGCCTGTGGGGCAGCTATAACCTGGAGATCCCGCCGGTGCAGGCCGGGCCCTTCATCAGTGCCGACGAAGTGCAGCGCCAGCAGGCCACCACCGCCGAGCCCGATGTGCGCTACCACTACCGCTACGTGGCGGGGGAGTTGGGCAACCGCGCCGCGGACTTCCTGCCCCACACTAGCCAGGCCTACGCCGCGGTGCTGTGCAAGGCGGCGCGCTGGACCCGGGGCAGCGATGCCGAGATCGACTACTACCAGCGCTATGTGAAGAACGGCCCCTTTGTGGAGTGGGCCGGCAACTTCGGCATGAACTGCGAGGAGCCGGACTTCGGCAGCGCCAACAAGCGCTACCTGACCCAAGGGCTGGATGCCGCCCGCTCGGCCGTGGTTCGCCACACGTTGCTGAGCGCCGCAGGCGCTGGTCTGCTGGTGCTGGGGGCGGCCTACCTGCTACGCCGTCGGCGCAGCGCCTGACCCGGGCCCTCAGGCCTGCTGGACAAAGGTCAGGCGCAAGGCAAAGCCGATCAGCAGGCTGCCGAACAGCCACTGCTGCACGCGCTGCGCCGAAGGGCTGCGTTGCATCCAGCGACCCAGCCCGGCGCCGGCCAGGGCGTAGCAGCAATCGAACAAGCCGCCCACGGCCACCAGCAGCACTCCCAGAGTGACGAACTGCGGTGCTACCAGGGCCTCGGGGTCGATGAACTGCGGCAGCAATACCGAGCAGAACAGCAGCGCCTTGGGGTTCAGCAGGTTGGTCAGCACCCCGCGCTGGATCGCCTGGCGCCAGCGCAGGGGCGTGGCGGCTTGGCCATGGCCTTCGAGGCTGGGCAACAGATTGGCCCGCAGGCACTGGATGCCGATCCACAGCAAGTAGGCGGCACCCGCCAGGCGCACCAGGTCGAAGGTCCAGGGCGCGGCCTTGAACAGCGCCGCCAGGCCCAGGGCGGCCAGGGCCACATGGCAGCCGCGGGAGATGGCCAGGCCCAGGGCCGTGGCCAACGCCTGGGCCCGCCCCTGGCGAGCGCCGGTCTGCAGCAGCAGGATCATGTCGGGGCCCGGCAGCAGGTAGACCACCGCCAGGGCCAGGAAATACATCCACAGTTGCGCCACCTTGCACCCCATTGGTTATCGAGTTGGAGCGCCCAGTTTAGGACCGAAGGGCAGGGCAGGTGCTTGCGTAATCAACCAGCAATGGCTCTGAAATTGGCATAATCTTCCATTTTTCAATGGGCTGACCAGGCGGATGTGCCAAAGATGAAACTCGATGCCTACGACCGCAAGATCCTCGCCGCCCTGCAGCGCGACGGACGCCTGAGCAATGTGCAGCTGGCGGAGGAGATCGGCCTGTCGCCGTCACCCTGCCTGCGTCGGGTGCGCATGCTGGAGGAAGCCGGGGTGATCCGTGGCTACCAGGCGACCTTGGACCGCGATGAAGTAGGCCTGGGGCTGACGGTGTTCGTCGGGGTCAAGGTGGAACGGCACAACGACGCCGAGGCCGAGGCCTTTCGCCAGGCGGTGCTGCAATTGCCGGAAGTGATCTCGGCGTTCCTGGTGTCCGGCGAGTCGGATTTCCTGCTGCAGGTGGTGGTGCCGGACTTGCGTGGCTACGACCGCTTCCTCACCGGTTGCCTGCTGAAGATCCCCGGGGTCAGCGATATTCGCAGCAACTTCGCCATTCACACGGTGAAAACCCCGGGGCCCCTGCCATTGGGGCATTTGCCCAGCTGATGATCCCGCAAGCGCGTTGCCGTTCGTGGCGAGGGAGCTCGCTCCCGCCCGGGCGGCCGGCGTCCCGGCGCGCAGCGGCCGCATGCCCTGAATCTGCGATCTGCCTGATAGACCGTGGACTCAGGCCTCGGGAAGGCTGCGCCTTCCAGCGCGAGCAAGCTCGCTCGCCACAGGGCTTGGGTTGTCCTTCAGTGGCGAGGGAGCTCGCTCCCGCTCGGGCGCGCAGCGGCCGCATACCCTGAATCTGCGATCTGCCTGATAGACCGCGGACTCAGGCCTCGGGAAGGCTGCGCCTTCCAGCGCGAGCAAGCTCGCTTGCCACAGGGCGGGCAGCTTGTGGCTGCCCTTCAGTGGCTCAGGTCCACCAGTAGCGCACCAGATGGAAGAAGATTGGCGCGGCGAAGCACACCGAATCCAGCCGATCGAGCATGCCGCCATGGCCTTCGATCATGTGCCCCCAGTCCTTGACCCCGCGGTCGCGCTTGATCGCCGACATCACGATGCCCCCGGCAAAGCCCAGCAGGTTGATCAGCAGGGCGATGAGGAAGGCCTGCCAGATCTTGAACGGGGTGATCCAGAACAGCGCGCCACCGATCATCGACGCCAGCAGCACACCGCCGACAAAACCCTCGACGGTCTTGGACGGCGACAGGTTGGGGGCGATCTTGCGCTTGCCGAAGAGTTTTCCACAGACGTACTGCAACACGTCCGAGAGCTGCACCACTATCACCAGGAAGGCGATCAGCAGCAGGTTGCGGCCCTCGTAGCCGGCGATGTCCAGGGTCAGCAGGGCCGGCACGAAGGACACGCAGAACACCGCGATCATCAGCCCCCACTGGACCTTGGAGGCGCGCTCGAGGAAGTGCGTGCTGTCGCCGCCCAGGGAGGCGAGGATCGGCAGCAGCAGGAACACATAGACCGGAATGAAGATCGAGAACAATCCATACCAGTCGGAGTAGATCAGCAGGTATTGCAGGGGCAGGGCCAGGTAGAAGGCCGCCACCAGGGCCGGGTAGTCGCTGCGCCGGGTCGGGGTCAGGGTGAGGAACTCGCGCAGGGCGTAGAACGACACCGCGTAGAACAGCAGGATCACCGCCGCGGTGCCGAGCCAGAAGGCGATGCCGATCACCAGCACCATCACCCACCAGGCGTTGATCCGCGCGTTGAGGTTGTCGATCACCGAGTTGGGTGCGCCACGGGTGCGCCACTTGAGGATGAAACCGATCAGCGAGGCCAGCACCAGAATGGCGCCGATGCCGCCGAACAACATCAGGGTCTGCTTATCCATCTCAGCTGTGCTCCGGGGCCAGGGCCAGCAATGCGGCGCGGCTGCGTTCGAGAAAGTGTGCCTTGCTTTCATCCTCTTCCAGGGTCAATGGCGCACCGAAGCTGGTGGTGCACAGCAGCGGCAGGGGCAGGAAGCGGCCCTTGGGCATGACCCGGTTGAGGTTGGCGATCCACACCGGAATCACCTCCACCTGTGGATAACCCTTGGCCAGGTGGTAGATGCCGCTCTTGAACGGCAGCAGGCCCTCTTCGGGGTTGCGCGTGCCTTCCGGGAAGATGATCAGCGAGTCGCCGTGGTCCAGGGCGTCGAGCATGGGTTGCAGGGGGTTGCTGTCCCCGGGCTCCTTGCGTTCACGGTCGATCAGCACGCCGTTGAACACCCGGTTGATGATGTAGCGGCGCAGGCCGCTTTTCTGCCAGTAGTCGGCGCCGGCCACGGGCCGGGTCAGCTTGCGCAGGCTAGGCGGCAACGAGGCCCAGAGCAGCACGAAGTCGCCGTGGCTGCTGTGGTTGGCGAAGTAGATGCGCTGCACCGGCCGCGGCGCCGAGCCGAGCCACAGGCTGCGGGCGCCGGTGATGCTGCGGGCGGCGGTGGTGATCAGGCTGGCAACCAGGGGTTCGAACATCGGGGCACTCCTTATCCGGTGAAGGTCAGCCAGGGGCTGACCAGAATCACGCTCAACAGCACCAGCACCTGGGCGGCCAGCAGCAACGCCTGGCGTCGCAACAGGCCCAGGGCGCCACGGCTGCGCTGGTCCCAGGGCCGCCCGCCGCGTTCCGCCGGTTGCAGGCCAAGGGCGCTCAGGGCCTGGTCCAGGGCCTGGGTGCTGTGTTCAAGCGGTACAGGGGCATCGGCCACGCGCTGAAACAGCTCGGCGTCGAATGCCACCCGCAGCGCCAGGTACTTTTCCACCAGGCCCAGCAGCACCAGGGCCAGGCTCACCAGCAGGCCGCCGAGGCTGACGCTGGCCAGCAGGTACTGGCCCAGGCCATACAGCGCGCCGAGCAGGGTCAGGCCTGTGGATAACTGATCCAGGGCGCGACCCCGGCGCAGCAGGCTGGCGACGCTGTAGAGCTGCATTTCACTGGACATGGGCCGGCCTCCGGTTACCCACCAGGCTTTCCAGGGCCTGGCGATGGGCCGCATGCAGGACGATCTGCGGGCGCGCCCGCTGGATCTGCACCAGGGCGGCATCCACCGTGGCGGCGCGGCCGCTGTGCAGCAGCCAGGCGGCCAGCGCCGTGGCGCTGCGCGAGTAACCCAGGGCGCAGCACACCAGCAGCGGGCCATGCTGGCGCAGGCGTTCGATGGCTTCGGCGGCGGCCCGGCACTGTTCGGCGCTGGGGGCGCACAGGTCGAGCACTGGCAGGCTCTGGTAGGCCCGCAGCCCGCGGCTGTCCAGGGACAGCTCGGCACACAGGTCGAGCACCGCGGCAAAGGGGCTGTCCTTGAGTTCCGCCGGGGTGGGCAGGCGCCCGAGCCAGAGGTTATCCACAACCGGGTCCGGCTGTGGATGCTTGCGGGTCCAGAGCCGCGAGTTGATCCAGGCCGCCGCCAGGTAAGGCGCCAGCAGCCAGCGCGCGGCGGGGCTCAGGCTGCCGTCCTGGCGCTTCTGGAAACCCGCGGCGCCCAGCAGGGCGTAGTTCAGGGCCACCAGCAGCAGCGCCACGGCGGGCCAGATCAGCCACAGCGCCGTACCGCCCCAGGCCAGGGCCGCGACGGCCAGCAGTGCCGCCCCCAGGCCATAGCGCAGGGCCAGTTGGCGGCGCTTCGGGTCTTGCGCCAGGCGCGCACTGAACAGCGGGCTGGGGCGATCCAGCGGCCACAGCCAGACGCACAGCCAGCCGGCCAGGGCGCCTGTGGGTACATCGATAAAGTGGTGTTGATAGGTGCTCAGCACCGAGACCCCGATCAAGGCGAACCAGCCGTGCACCAGCCAGCGCCAGAAGCCCTGGGTATGCCGCGCATAGCAGACCCAGAGCACCACCAGCAGGGCGATATGCAGCGACGGCGCCTGGTTGAAGGGCTTGTCGAACCCCGCCAGCACCGCGAACAGCCAGCCGAACACCCCGTCCAGTTCCGGCCGGGGAAAGGTGAAGCGCAGTGGCCAGATCAGGAAGCAGCTGACCGCGATCAGTTGGGCGCTGAGCAGGCGCAGGGCGTGGCGCTTGAGCTCGTCACGGCTGCGGGGCAGCAGCAGGGAGAAGCCGTAGAGCAGGTCGATGGACCAGTAGGGCACGATGGTCCAGGCCCAGAACGGCATATGCCGTTCCCAGTCGAAGACCAGGCTGCCGACGTCGTCCCGCTGCGCGCTGACCCAGGTGGCGAAGCCGTAGGTGCCGAAGAACAGCGGTGCCAGCAACAGCAGCCAGAGCACCGCGGGTTTCAGCAGGCCCGGCTCCCGCGCCGGCAAGGCGCCTGCGGCCATCATTGCACCCGCTGCGCCAGGGATACGCTGAAAATGCCCCACTCATCCACGCGCATGGTGACCTTGCGAAAGCCCGCGGCCTCCACCAACTGGTCCATCTCCGCCTGGGTACGGCGCCGCATCACCCAGGCCTGGCCTTCGCGGTGGCTGGTCAGGGCCCGGGCAATCAGTTCCAGCTGCGGGTGCCAGGGTTGGCCGGTGTACACCAGGTAGCCGCCGGGTTCCACGGCGCTGGCCAGGCCGGCCAGGGAGTCGCCGACCATCTGGTTGTCGGCGAACAGCTCATAGAGACCGGACACCACCGCCAGGGTCGGCTTGGGATCGAGGGCCGCCAGGTCTTCGCGATCAAAAGCGTTGCCTTTGACGAAACGGGCGATGTCGCCCAGGCCTTTCTCCTGGATCAGGGCGCTGCCGTCGCGCACGTTGATATCGCTGTAGTCGCGCAGCAGGATCGACTCCGGCAGCGCGGCCTCGCCCTGCAGGGCTTCGAGGATGTAGCGGCCGTGGCCGGCGGCGATATCGACGATGCGCACCGGGCTGTCTTGTTCACGGAGCTTTTCCATGGCCAGGCGCAGCAGTTCTTCCACATGCAGCTTGCGCTGGCGAATGCCGCGCCAGCCGATGGAGTTCAGGTAGTTCTGGTCGATCATCCGGCCCAGGGCCGAGTGCCCGGTGGGCTGGTTGCGGTAGACGTAGTCCAGGGTGCTGCCGGAGTCGAAACCGGTGTCGAAGCCCAGCTTGACCCCCGCCGACAGCTGGCTGCCCAGGCGCATGCTGGCGCGGGTGGTGCGCCAGTACAGGTCACGCAGGGAGTTGTGCGGCAACGGCGCGGCCAGGGCTTCGGCCTCGGTGCAGGTGGCCCCTAGGCGGTCGGCGTCCAGCAGGGCAGGGCGGTTCAGCGGCTGGGCGAAATTTTCCAGGATAAAGCGGCGGATGCTGGCCATGGCCGGCGCCCGGTTCTTCTCCCCCAGGGTGTCGTGGAAGAAGCCCGGGAGGATGTGTTTTTCCTTGCGCAGGCTGCCCAGGCGCTCGAAGAACTGCTCCTGGGGTTTGCGGTGCACCACGAAGTCGGAGCCGGAGATCAGCAATTGGGTCGGCACCTGGATCGCCTGGGCATCGGCCACCACCCGGTCCGCCGCTTCATAGAGGCCCAGCAGCACGTTCACCGAGATCGCCTTGGTGATCAGCGGGTCGCTGTCGTAGCTGCGCACGCGCTCCGGGTCGTGGCTCAAGAAGCGCGCCTTGACGTAGCTGTTGACGAAGAAGTTGCCGCGAAAGCGCCGCATCAGGGCCAGGCCGGGACGGGCGAAGGGCACGTACAGCTTGACCTTGAACGCCGGCGAGGCCAGCACCAGGGAGCGAATTCGTGGCGCGTAGTCGTGGACCCAGGTGGAGGCGATCACCGCGCCGACGCTCTGCGCCACCACCGCGATGTTTTCCTCGTCGATGCCGTGGGCGCTGCCCAGGTGGTCGCAGAAGGTTTGCACGTCGCGCACGCTGGTGGCGAAGCTCGGGCTGTCGCCGCGTTCGCCCGGCGACTGGCCATGGCCACGGGCGTCCCAGGCGAAGAAATCGAACTGCGGCAGGTTGAGTTGTTCCACCAGGTGGGCGATGCGCCCGGAATGCTCATGGCCGCGATGGAACAGCATCACCGCCTGCCGTGGCGCGCCCAGGGCGACCTCGGTGGCCGGCCAGTGGCGGTAAAACAGTTCGACACCGTCATGGGTTCGGAACGTCTGGTGTTGAGCGTCGCGCATAGCCATTTCCTTATGCAGAGGGAGCGTTGTGCTGAACTTCTTTAAGGCCCTGGCGGACCCGGTTGATCAGGGTGTAGACCAACAGCGCGGCGACCAGTGCCAGCACGCCGTTGACCCACAGGGCGCCAAGCCAGCCCAGGGCGATGCCGCTGGCCAGCACGCCGAGGATAAAGGCCCGGTCGCTCTTGCCCATGGGGCCGTCGTAGCGTCGCGAGGCCCCGACCATGGGCCCGAGCACCCCGGCGTATTCGCTGAACAGCGCCAGCAGGGTCACGCCCAGCACCAGTAGCAGGCTGACATCGGGCAGCAGGGCGAAAGGCAGGATCAGCGCGCTGTCGGCGACCACATCGCAGAGTTCGTTGAGGTAGGCACCCAGGCGCGATTGCTGGCCAAATTCCCGGGCCAGCATGCCGTCGATGGCATTCAGCGCCATGCGCAGGATCATCCACAGGGGAATCAGTGCGAACAGCCAGGCGTGGCTGGCGAACAGGGCGATGACGGTGCCCACCAGCAGCGAGATGACGGCGGCCAGCAGGGTGATCTGGTTGGCCGTGGTGCCGTTGTCGTACAGGCGCTGCACCAGGGGCCGCAGCAGGTTCTGAAAGCGCGGTTTGAGCTGGTAAATCGAGAGCATGATGGGACGGTTCCTTGTCGCACGCGGGGAGCAGGGCTGGATTATTGCCTTAAATGCCAGGGGGCTGACATCAGAAGTTTCAGCAGCAGCAAACGGCCGTTTCTTCGTCTACGACGTACGCAATAGATGAAAAGGCATGGCGAGCGACAAAAATTTCACTCGCTTCGTTATACAGTAACGAATTATTTCGGTTTTCTTCGGCCGCGGAAATGATCCACAGGGCCGGACCAGAGCGGCGGGGTGGTATGCAAGTCGATCTACACACGCAAGCGGCCGAAGTGCCGGCCTTGCCACGTTTTCAGCAGGCCGCGGTGCACGCCTCGGGGTTGCAGCGCTGGGGCCGGGTGTTGCTTGGCCTGGCGGTGCTGGGGCTGGTGTCGGCGGTATTTGTCGATCTGTTCGCCGCGCTGACCCTCTGGCCGGTGGTGCTGGTGAACCTGTCCTGCGCCTTGCTGGTGGCGGTGGCGGGCCTGCAGTCGGCCTGCTGGGTCAGCCGCTGGCGCGAGGAGGCGATCAACCCTGCGCCGCCCGAGGCACTGGCGCAAACCGAGGAGCCGCCCCCCACAGGGCTCTCGGCGCTGGTGATGCAGCGCTGGCGCCGGTTGTTGCAGCAGATCGGCGCGCCCACCCTGTGGCTGGCCGGCTGGTCGCTGCTGATCCTCTACAGCGCGCTGCAGGTGTTCAACCTGGCGCTGCCTGCCAGTGCCCTGGGCCTGAGCGCCAGCGTTGCCGCGGTATTGGCCCTGTTGCTGGCCTTTGCCCTGTTGGTGCTGGAACGCCGGCTGGCCCAGGAATCCGCCGCCCAATGGCCGGAAGCCGGAGCCCTGGCGCAGCTGTTGCGGGTGGCCATTCTGTGCCTGCTGGGCAGCGCCCTGTGCCTGTTGTTCAGCAGTGCCGAGGCGCTGTGGCCGGTGCGCCTGGCGGTGTTGATCGGGCTGTTGCCGATGCTGGTGGCCGCCGAGTTGCTGCTGCGGGCGCTGCTGTCGCTGTTCAGTCCACGGCGCGAACAGCTGGAACCGCGGCTGCTGGCCCACAGTTTTATCGCCGATATGCTGCGCTGGCCGCCGCAGCCGTTGCTCAGCCTGCAACATGAATTGCACAACCGTTTCGGCATCGATCTGCGGCAGATCTGGGCCTTCGCCTATATGCGCCGGGCATTCCTGCCGATTCTGGCCCTGGTGCTGTTTATTGGCTGGCTGTTGACCGGGGTTCATGAGTTATCCATGCAGAGTCGCGGTATTTATGAGCGTTTCGGCAAGCCGGTGACGGTCTTCGGTCCTGGCTTGCACCTGGGCCTGCCTTGGCCCCTGGGGCGGGTGATCACCCTGGAAAACGGCGTGGTGCATGAGCTGGCCACCAGCGTCGGCGATACGCCGCCAGTGCTGCAGCCGGCCGCGGCCGAAGGCCCGCCGCCTGCCATCGCCAACCGGTTGTGGGACGCCAGCCATGTGAATGACAAGTCCCAGGTGATCGCCAGTGGCAGCGGCCAGCAGCAGAGCTTGCAGATCGTCAATATGGACGTGCGTTTCGTCTATCGCATCGGCCTGGACGATGCGGCCGCCCTGGCCGCGACCTACAACAGCAACGATGTGCCGACCCTGATTCGCAGCACCGCCAGCCGGGTGCTGGTACACGACTTTGCCGCCCGCACCCTGGACGGTTTGCTGGGCGCAGACCGCACGCGCCTGGCGGACGATATCGGCCGGGCAGTGCAGGCCGACCTGGCGCGGCTCGACAGCGGCGTGGAGATTCTCGCCACCGTGGTCGAGGCCATTCATCCTCCGGCAGGGGCGGCCAATGCCTATCACGGGGTGCAGGCTGCGCAGATCGCCGCCCAGGCGCTGATCGCCCGGGAGCGCGGCGCCGCCGCCGAGCAGACCAACCAGGCGCAGTTGCAGGCCAGCGTGGCCGACGACCAGGCCCGCGCCGACGCGCGGGAAACCCAGGCCACAGCCCAGGCCGCCAACCTGCGGTTTGCCGCCGAGCAGCGCGCCTATGCCACTGCCGGGCAGGCCTTTGTGCTGGAGCAGTACCTGAGCCAGTTGAGCCAGGGCTTGAGCCAGGCCCGCTTGCTGATTCTTGATCATCGTCTGGGGGGCGACAGTGCGCCGACCCTCGATCTGCGTACCTTCACCTTGCCGGCCGACCCTGCGGCGTCGCCTAAAGCCGCTCAGCCAGGAGCCGTCCATTGAGCCAGTCTGCCCATAGCCACAGCCACCCACCTGCCCATGACCACAGTCATGCTCATCACCATCACGGGCATCACCACCATCACCATGGCGCGCCGGCCGAGGCCGGGCCTTTCCCCTGGCGGCGCATGGGCTGGGCCCTGCTGCTGGTGCTGTTCGCCGTGGCCGCGGCGAGCCTGGTGCAGGTGCGTTCCGGCGAAGCCACGGTGATCACCCGTTTCGGCAACCCGGCGCGGGTGTTGCTGGAGCCGGGCTTGAGCTGGCGCTGGCCGGCACCTTTCGAAGCGGCGATTCCGGTGGACCTGCGTCTGCGCACCACCTCCAGCGGCCTGCAGGATGTGGGCACCCGCGACGGTTTGCGGATCATTGTCCAGGCCTATGTGGCTTGGCGGGTGCAGGGCGATGGGGGCAACGTGCAGCGCTTTATGCGCGCGGTACAGAACCAGCCCGATGAAGCGGCGCGGCAGATTCGCACCTTCGTTGGCTCGGCCCTGGAAACCACCGCCAGCAGTTTCGATCTGGCCAACCTGGTGAACACCGATGGGGACAAGGTGCGGATTGCCGATTTTGAAGCGCAGTTGCGCAAGCAGATCGAACAGCCATTGCTCTCCACCTATGGCGTGCAAGTGGTGCAAGTGGGGGTGGAACGCCTGACCTTGCCCTCGGTGACCCTGACCGCCACCGTCGACCGCATGCGCGCCGAACGCGAAACCATCGCCACCGAACGCACCGCCATCGGCAAGCGCGAGGCGGCGCAGATCCGTTCCGCCGCCGAGCGCGATGCGCGGATCGTCCAGGCTGACGCCAGGGTCAAGGCCGCGGATATAGAAGCGCAATCCCGGGTCGAAGCGGCGCAGATCTACGGTCGCGCCTACGCCAGCTCGCCGCAGCTGTATAACCTGCTGCGCTCGCTGGACACCCTGGGTACCGTGGTCACCCCGGGCACCAAGCTGATCCTGCGCACCGATGCGGCGCCGTTCCGGGTGCTGGTGGATGGCCCGCCGAGCCTGCCGAACAAAGCGCCCGGATCGCAGCCATGAACAAGGTTCCACGTGGAACAAATGAGCTGAGCAGCCCGTGGATTCAGGCCGGACGCCTGGCCTTTATCGCCCTGTATGGCGTGACGGTACTGGCCGCCCTGGCCTGGGCTTTGTCCAATGTGCGGCAGATCGATCCGCAGAATCGCGCCCTGGTCCTGCACTTTGGTGCCTTGCAGCGGGTGCAGAATGCCGGCTTGCTGCTGGCCTGGCCGCGGCCTTTCGAACAGGTGGTGTTGTTGCCCGCTGCCGACCGGGTACTGGAGCGGCGGATAGAAGGCTTGCTGCGCTCTGATGCGGCGGTGGAGGGCGACCGGGTGGCGACTCTGGCCACGCCCTTGAGCGATGCCCTGGCCGGATCGGGTTACCTGCTGACCGGCGACGCCGGGGTGGTGCAACTGGATGTGCGGGTGTTCTACAAGGTCAGCGAGCCCTACGCCTATGTGTTGCAGGGCGAGCATGTGCTGCCGGCCCTCGACCGCCTGGTGACCCGCAGTGCCGTGGCCCTGACCGCGGCTCGGGACCTGGACACCATTCTGGTGGCGCGCCCGGAATTGCTCGGCAGTGACAAGCAGGCCGCCGAGCGCCGCGAACGCCTGCGTGGCGACTTGCTGCAAAGCATCAACCAGCGCCTGGCCCAATTGACCGCCAGCGGCCAGGGCATTGGCGTGGAGGTGACCCGGGTGGATGTGCAGTCGAGCCTGCCTGGCCCGGCGGTGAGTGCCTTCAACGCAGTGCTGACCGCCAGCCAGCAAGCCGACAAGGCCGTGGCCAATGCCCGCACCGACGCCGAGAAGCTGACCCAGGGCGCCAACCAGCAGGCCGACCACAGCCTGCAAGTGGCCCATGCCCAGGCCAGTGAACGCCTGGCCCTGGCTCGCGCCCAGACCGCCACGGTGCAGAGCCTGGCCGAGGCGCAACGCAACGGCAGCGACCCGGAAATGCTCCTGCGTATCTACCGCGAGCGCTTGCCGAAGGTTCTCGGGCAGGCCGGCTCAGTGACCACGGTCGACCCCAAAGACGATTCCCGCCTGATCATCCAGGGAGCTGAACAATGAGTGCTTGTAGCCATGGGCCGGCCGCCGCCAGCATGCTGACCTCGACCGAACAGCGCAGCGCCGCACGCCAGTTGACCCTGGCCATGCTCGCCCTGGGCTTGCTCGGCCTGGGCCTGGCATGGCGCTGGCTGGCACCGGAGCAGGAGGGCGTGAGCCAGCTTCTGCTGGGTGTGGCCTCGTTGCTGGTGGCCTTGCCGGTGATGCGTTCGGCCTGGTTCAGCCTGCGTTATCCCAGCCTGCACGGCATCACCGATCAACTGATCGCCCTGGCCATGCTTGGCGCCTGGGCCACGGGTGATCTGCTGACCGCCGCCTTGCTGCCGGTGATCATGATCTTCGGCCATGTGCTGGAAGAGCGCAGCGTGATCGGCAGCCAGGAAGCCATCGATGCCCTGGGGCGCTTGACCCGCAGTCAGGCGCGCCGGGTCCTGGCCGATGGCAGCGTGCAGGAAGTGGATAACGCCAGCCTCAAGGCCGGGGACTGGGTGGAGGTGCGCGCCGGTGACCGAGTGCCGGCCGACGGTGTGGTGCTGTCCGGCCAGGCGAGCCTGGACACTGCGCCGATCACCGGCGAGTCGGTGCCTCTGGAAGCCAGCGTCGGTACCCAGGTCTATGGCGGGGCGATCAACCTCGACGGTCTGTTGCGCCTGCAAGTGACCCGCACCGGCGAGGAGTCGACCCTGGGCAAGGTGATTGCCCTGATGCAGAGCGCCGAACGCGCCAAGCCACCGATCACCCGTTTGCTGGAGCGCTACGCAGGCAGTTACCTGGTGCTGGTGCTGCTGCTGGCGGCGGTGACCTGGTTCATTACCAACGATGCCCAGGCCATGCTTGCGGTGCTGGTGGCGGCGTGTCCGTGTGCCCTGGTGCTGTCGGCGCCGGCCACGGCGATTGCCGGAATTGCCGTGGCGGCGCGCCACGGCATCCTGATTCGCAGCTCGGCGTTCCTCGAAGAGTTGGCCGACCTGACCTCGCTGGTGGTGGACAAGACCGGCACCCTGACTTACGGCACCTTGCGTCTGCAATCCATCGACACTGAGCAAGAAGATCAGCGCGCCATGCTCGCTCTGGCCGCCAGCCTGGGTTCGGCCAGCAGCCACCCGGTGAGTCGGGCACTGGCCGGGCTGGTGCCTCAGGAACAGCAGTGGGCCCTGGGCGATATCCATGAACGTCAGGGCCTGGGTGTAGTGGCAGGCACCGCCGAAGGCGAAGCGGCGCTGGGACGACCAGAGCTGTTCGTGCAGTTGGGCATTGCCAGCACCCCGGTGCCGGAGCATGACGGGCCGATTGCCGGGCTGGCGCTCAATGGCGAGTTTCTGGGCTGGCTGCTGCTGGCCGACAGCGTCAAGCCCGAGGCCGGGCTAGCACTCACTGAACTGCGCGAGCTGGGCCTGGGGCGCCAACTGCTGCTGACCGGCGACCGCCAGAGCGTGGCCGACAGCTTGGCGGCGCAAGTGGGCATCCGCGATGTCGAGGCCCAGGCCTTGCCCCAGGACAAGCTCGAACGGGTGCTGAGCGAAATCGACAAGGGTTTCCGGCCGCTGGTGGTGGGCGACGGCATCAACGATTCCCTGGCGCTCAAGGCCGGGGTAGTGGGGGTGGCCATGGGCGCCGGTGGTGCGGATATCGCCCTGGCTTCGGCCGATGTGGTGCTGATCGGCAGCGACCTGCGCCGCCTTGGCACCTGCGTGCGCCTGAGCCGTGAATGCCGGCGCACCTTGCAGGTGAATGTGATCATCGGCCTGGGCTGGACCCTGGCCATAGTCGCCTTTGCCGCGTTCGGCTGGCTGGGGGCTGCGGGGGCGATGATCGCGGCGCTGCTGCACAACCTCAGCACCTTGCTGGTGCTGGGCAATGCCGGGCGCCTGCTGCGTTTCCAGGAACCGCTGCTCAAGCTGTAGCCGGGTCGGTTGTTCGGCGGGGTATTTATTTTTCAGTTTTTTTCATCCCGGCTGTAACGCCGGGGTGGCGCTTCTCTCTAGTGCTATGACGGGCTTGCACAAGCACCCGCCGACCCCCTGCGACTATTGAGGAATAAAAAATGAACATGAAGAAAACCGCTGCCGGCGCTGCCCTGGCCTTCGCTGCCGCCACTCTGTTTGCCGGTGTCGTGACTCAAGCGTCGGCTGCCGATGCCCAGGTGCACTGCTACGGCGTCAACGCCTGCAAAGGCCAGAACGACTGCAAGACCAAGGACCACGCCTGCAAAGGCATGGGCGCCTGCAAAGGCCAGGGCTTCAAGGCCATGACCCAGGCCGCGTGCGACAAAGCGGGCGGCAAAGTCGGCGAGTAAGCGGCGATCGAGTGCTGCCGCAGTGGGGTTGGCAACCACTGCGGCCACTTGCCAAGGAGTTCGTGATGTCTGAATTGTCTTCAAGCCTGGGCTATGGCCTGGGTTTGCGCAGCGCCTACTACCAGCAGATTCTCGATCAAGCTCCGGATGTGGACTGGTTCGAAGTGGTGTCGGAGAACTTCATGGTGCAGGGCGGCAAGGCTTTGTATTACCTGGACGCCATCGCCGAGCGCTACCCGATCGTGATGCACGGGGTGTCGCTGTCCATCGGCGGTCCCCATGCCCTGGACCGGGACTACCTGCAACAGCTCAAGCAATTGGCCAAGCGGGTACACCCGGCCTGGATCTCCGACCACCTGTGCTGGAGCCGGGGCAACGCCCATCAATTGCACGACCTGCTGCCGCTGCCCTATACCGAGGAAAGCCTGGAGTACGTGGCCGGCCGGGTGCGTCAGGTGCAGGAAATCCTCGAGCGCCCGCTGGTGCTGGAGAACGTCTCCAGCTATGTGCGGGCGGCGGCCGACGAATTCAGCGAGTGGGAGTTTCTCGCCGCCTTGAGCCAACTCAGCGGCTGCGAGCTGCTGCTGGATGTGAACAATGTCTATGTCAGCTCGCGCAACCATGGTTTCGATCCCTGGCACTTTATCCAAGCTCTGCCGGCGCATCGCGTGCGGCAACTGCACCTGGCCGGTCACCAGGACTACGGCGACTACGTGATCGACACCCACGATCATCCGGTGTGCGATCCGGTCTGGGCGCTGTATCAACGCACCCTGGAACACCTGGGGCCGGTGGCGACCCTGCTGGAGCGCGACGATCATTTTCCGCCCCTGGAGGAGCTGCTGGCCGAACTGCACAAGGCCCGTGAACTGGGCCACCAGACCTTGGCCGGGAGGCAGCAATGCGCCTGAATGACTGGCAACTGGCGTTTGAGGCCTATCTGTTGGGCGAACAGGCCCAGGCCGGCGCCGTTCTGGGCGACAGCCTGATCGGTGGCCCGACCCTGGATGTCGAGACCGGCCTGGCGATCTATCACAACGCCTATATGGCGCGACTGCAGGAGGTCATGGGCAGCGACTTCCCGGTGATCTGGCACTGGCTGGGCGATGCCGAGTTCCAGGCACTGGCGGGTGCCTATCTACGCCAGTGCCCGTCCCGGCATTTCAGCCTGCGCTGGTTGGGGCAGGGCTTCGCCGAGTTTATCCAGGGCCATCTGGTGCCGGAGCAGGGCGCGCCCCTGGCGGAACTGGCGCGGCTGGAATGGGCCTTCACCCTGGCCTTCGATGCGGCCGAAGCCCAGGTGTTGACGGTGGCTGCCATGGCCGGGCTGGACGCCGAGCAATGGCCGGCGCTGCAACTGCGCCTGGCGCCCTGTGTGCAGTGGCTCGACTGTCGCTACAACAGCGTGGCGCAGTGGCGTGCGGTCAAGGATCAGGCGGCGTTTCCCGACAGTGCCTTGCTCGATCAGCAACAGGTTTGCCTGGTGTGGCGCGCGGAGCGGGTGTGCCGTTATCGCAGCCTGCCGGTCGAGGAAGCCCAGGCCTTGAAGGGCATGATCGAGGCGCGCTGGAATTTCGCGGAACTCTGCGCCGAACTGGCCGTCACTTATGCCGAGGGGGCTCCGTTGCAGGCGGTGACCTGGCTGAAACAGTGGGTCGAGGATGGCCTGGTTGTGCATGACCTGTCATAGACGGCCGCTATCAGATCGATAGCCTGCTAATTTTCAGGGATGGTCTACCCTCATTTTCAGACGTCTGAAACAAGGGGGATTTTCCATGCTCGTGCAACTTCCACCGGCCTTACAGAATCTGCAATTGCCCTTGCGCCTGCGGCTCTGGGACGGCCACGAAATCAATCTGGGCCCGGAGCCCAACGTCACCATAGTGGTCAAGGACCCGCAATTGGTCGCCCAATTCACGCATCCCAGCCTGGACGCCTTGGGGGGCGCCTTTGTCGAAGGCAAGCTGGAGCTGGAAGGCTCCATCAGCGAGGTGATCCGGGTTTGTGACGAACTCAGCCAGGCCCTGCTCAACGAGGATGACGACGATCAGCCGGTGCGTTCACTGCACGACAAGGCCACCGACGCTGCCGCCATTTCCTATCACTACGACCTGTCCAACGCCTTCTATCAGCTGTGGCTGGACAGCGACATGGCCTATTCCTGTGCCTATTTCGAGACCGGCAGCGAATCCCTGGAACAGGCCCAGCAAGCCAAGTTCCGCCATCTGTGCCGCAAGCTGCGCCTGCAACCGGGGGATTACCTGCTGGATGTGGGTTGCGGCTGGGGCGGGCTGGCGCGCTATGCCGCCCGCGAGTTCGGCGCCAAGGTGTTCGGTATCACCCTGAGCAAGGAGCAACTGGCCCTGGCGCGTGAGCGAGTCAGCGCCGAGGGCCTGGATGACTTGGTGGAGCTGCAACTGCTGGACTATCGCGACCTGCCCCAGGATGGCCGTTTCGACAAGGTGGTCAGCGTTGGCATGTTCGAGCATGTGGGCCACGCCAACCTGCCGCAGTATTGCCGGACCCTGTTCAATGCGGTGCGCGAGGGCGGGCTGGTGATGAACCACGGGATCACCGCCAAGCATATCGATGGTCGCCCGGTGGGGCGGGGCGCCGGGGATTTCATCGAGCGTTATGTGTTCCCCAATGGCGAGTTGCCGCACCTGTCGATGATCTCGGCGCAGATCAGCGAAGCCGGGCTGGAAATCGTCGATGTGGAAAGCCTGCGCCTGCATTACGCGCGCACCCTGGATCACTGGAGCGAACGCCTGGAAGACAATCTGGAGGCTGCCGCCAAGCAGGTGCCGGAGCAGGCGCTGCGCATCTGGCGGCTGTACCTGGCCGGCTGCGCCTATGCCTTCGCCAAGGGCTGGATCAACCTGCATCAGATTCTTGCGGTCAAGGCGCATGCCGATGGTAGTCATGAGTTGCCCTGGACCCGCGACGATCTCTATCTACCGTAAACAGCCATCACAGAATCGGTGAAATCAGCCGCGCGACCCGCATGCCCAGTTGTTGCAGGCGGTGGGTCTGGCGGCTGTCTTCCCGTGCCACTTCCCGGGCCCTGGCGAAGTCGGCCTCAAGCATCTGCTCGACCTCGGTGGCGAAGTCGTCGTCCACGGTCAGCAACATCACTTCGAAATTCAGCCGGAACGAGCGGTTGTCCAGGTTGGCGCTGCCGATGGCGCTGATCTCGTTGTCGATCAGCACCACCTTCTGGTGCAGGAACCCGGGCTGATAGCGGAACACCCGGACCCCGGCGCGCACCGCCTCGAAGGCGAACAGGCTGGAGGCGGCGTAGACAATGCGATGGTCCGGGCGTGACGGCAGCAGGATGCGCACATCCACATCCCGCAGTACCGCCAGGCGCAACGCGGCAAACACCGCTTCGTCGGGGATGAAGTAGGGGCTGGTGATCCACACCCGCTCGGTGGCGGCATGGATGGCCTCGACAAAGAACAGCGAGCAGGTTTCGTAGGCATCCGCCGGGCCGCTGGCAAGCAGCTGGCAGAGCACGCCGCCATCGGGGTAGGTGTCGGGGAGGATCAACGGTGGCAATTGCCGCGCGGCCCAGAACCAGTCTTCGGCGAAAGATTCCTGCAGGCAGGCCACCACCGGGCCGCTGACCTGGATATGGGTGTCGCGCCAGGGCGTCAGGGGCGGTTTCATGCCCAGGTATTCGTCGCCGACGTTGTGCCCGCCGACAAAACCCAGCATGCCGTCCACCACCACGATCTTGCGGTGGTTGCGGAAGTTCACCTGGAAGCGGTTGAGCCAACCGCTGCGGGTGGCGAAGGCGTGCACCTGGACCCCGGCGTCGCGCAGTGGCTGCACATAACTGGCGGGCAGCGAGTGGCTGCCGATGCGGTCATACAGCAGGTGGATCTCCACGCCCTCGGCGGCTTTCTGCAGCAACAGACGTTGCAGGCGTCGGCCCAGTTCGTCGTCGTGAATGATGAAGAACTGGATCAGCACCGCCTTGTGCGCGCGGCGGATGGCATTGAAGATCGCCTCGAACGTGGCGTCGCCGTTGATCAACAGGCGTACCTGATTATTGGCCAGGCACGGCATGCGCCCGAGCTTGGGCATGGCCCGCAATGCGGCATAGGCCTGGGATGCCCGGGCGGTGAGCGCTTCCTCGACCCAGGGACGCCAGTTCAGGGCGCTGATGGCCTTGTGCATTTCCAGGTTGGCCTGGCGCCGCGCCTGGATATAGGCATCGAAGGTGCTGCGACCGAACACCAGGTAGGGAATCAGCGTCAGGTAGGGGATGAACATCAACGACAGGGCCCAGGCGATGGCGCCTTGGGCGGTGCGCACGGTGAACACTGCATGGATGGCGGCGATCAGCCCAAGCAGGTGCAGCAGCGCGATGAGATATCCAAAGGGGTGCGGGCCAAAATAATCCATGGGGCAGTCGTGCTCCTGAAGATTCAATGCCTAACAGACCATGTTCCACAGCGAATGTCGCTATTTTATTCTGCATGCAACGCCGTGCCCTGGCCGAAGTCTAACGGCCACTATTGTCTAGGAGTCATTCGATGAAACTTCGTTTACTGGGTTGGGCCCTGGCGGCCGGATTGGCAGTGCCACTGGTTGCACAGGCGCAGATGCTGCAGCCGGGTTTGTGGGAACTGACCAGCAGCAATATGAAGGTCGATGACCAGAACATGCCGGACCTGTCGCTGATCCTCGGCCAGTTGCAGCAGCAGATGACCCCGCAGCAACGGGCCATGCTGGAGAAGCAGGGCGTGACCATGGGCGGCAAGGGCATCCGGGTTTGCCTGACGCCAGAGCAGGTGAAGTCCGACACCATTCCCCTGCAAGACCCGCAATCGGGTTGCCAGCAGCAGATCACCGAACGCAACGGCAACCAGTGGAAATTCCGCTTCAGTTGCCCCAAGGCCCAGGGCAATGGCGTGGCCAAGTTCGTCAGTGACCGCGAGTTCACCACCAATGTGCTGGGCACCTTCAATATCACCGGCATGCAGCAGAAGGGCAGCATGGACACCCGTGCGGTGTGGCTCGGCCAGGACTGCGGCACGGTCAAGCCACGGGCGTCCTGAACTAGCGTGTAAAGCGCAAGGGCAACCCCTGGCACTGCGGATAGAGGCGCCCCTGGTGCCAGGCCAGCTGGCCCGACACCAGGGTGGTGGCCACGCTATGGCGCAGGCGTTGCCCGGCGAACGGCGTCCAACCGCAATGGGCGAGGATCGGCTGGCTGTCCACGGCCAGCCCCTGGGGCTCGGGGCGGATCAGCACCAGGTCGGCCCAGTAGCCTTCGCGCAGGTAGCCACGGTCGGGGATGGCGAACAGGTCGGCCACCCGGTGGCTGGTCTTGGCCACCAGGGTGGTCAGTGGCAAAAGCCCGTCCGCCACCAGTTCCAGCAGCGCCGGCAAGGCGTGCTGCACCAGGGGCAGGCCGGCAGGCGCACGGGTATAGGGCTGCTGCTTCTGCTCCCAGGTGTGGGGCGCGTGATCGCTGCCGATGACGTCCAGGCGATGGCTGTTGAGGGCCTGGCGCAGAGCATCGCGGTCGGCCTGGGTCTTGATCGCCGGATTGCATTTGATCAGGTGGCCGAGGCGTGAATAGTCGCGGTCATCGAACAACAGGTGATGCAGGCAGACTTCGGCGGTGATGCGTTTCTCGGCCAGTGGCCGGTCTTCGAACAGCGCCAGTTCCCGAGCGCTGGTCAGGTGCAGCACATGCAGGCGCGTGCCATGGCGCCGAGCCAGTTCCACCGCCAGGGACGATGAGCGATAACAGGCCTCGGCATCGCGGATGCGCGGGTGGGCGGCGGCGGGAATCTGTTCGCCATAGAGCTGCTGCCAGCGCTGTTGCTGGAGCTGGATGCTCGGGGTGTGTTCGCAGTGGGCGAGGAGGAGGGTCGGCATCTGGCGAAACAGCCGCTCCAGCACCCGCGGATCGTCCACCAGCATATTGCCGGTGGAGGCCCCCATAAAGACTTTCACCCCGGCCACCGTGCTCGGGTCGAGGGCGGCAACCGTATCCAGGTTGTGGTTGCTGACGCCGAAGTGAAACCCGTAGTTGGCCACCGAGGTTGCCGCCGCGCGACGTTTCTTCGCCTCCAGGGCGTCCAGGGTCAGGGTTGCCGGCGAGGTGTTGGGCATGTCCATGAAGCTGGTGATGCCACCTGCCACGGCCGCCCGCGATTCACTGTGAATGCTGCCTTTGTCCGGTGCGCCGGGGTCACGAAAATGCACCTGGTCGTCGATCATTCCCGGCAGCAGCCATTGGCCCTGGGCGTCGATCTCCACCTCGGCGCTGAGGTGGTCGAGGCTGCCGATGCTGTCGATTCGGCCATGCCGCACCAGCAGGTCGGCGTCCATTTCCCGTCCTTCATTGACCAGCCGGGCATTGCGGATAAGGATTCGGCTCATGTTCAGAACTCGTTCTGCAGGGCCTTGTAGCCGCGCACCAGATCGATATTGGTGCGGGCCACGTCTTCGGAGAATTCCGAGGCGCTGATGCTCACCGGCGGGAATTGCCCGAGGTCGGTCTTGGGGCCGATGCGGGTGGTGGAGGGCACGTAGAACCCCTGGGGCAGATCGCGGCCGTCCACCACCGAGTTGTGCCGCACCACGCTGCCGTCGCCCACCACGCAGTTGAACAGCACGCTGTTGAAACCGATGAACACCCGGTCGCCGACCACGCAGGGGCCGTGGACGATGGAGCGGTGGGCGATGGAGGTGTGCTGGCCGATGGTCACTGCCGCGCCGGATTTGGAGTGGATCACCACGCCATCCTGGATATTGGAATTGGCACCGATGGTGATGGGCTCCATCTGGCCGCTGGCGTCCACCTCGTCGGCGCGGATTACCGCGTAGGGACCGACGAAGACGTTGTCGCCGATCACCACCTTGCCGCAGATGATGGCGGTCTTGTCGACATAGGCGGATTCGGCGATGACCGGCAGGTCGCCGGAGGGGTTCTTACGGATCATGGCGGGTGTCCTTCATGGGGGAACTGATGACTTCCACCGCGCCATCGCGGATGGCGTTGTAGAAACAGTTGGGGCGACCGGTGTGGCAGGCGGGGCCCTGTTGCTCCACCAGCAGCAACAGGGCATCGCCGTCGCAATCCAGTCGGGCCTCGATCAGCCGCTGCCGATGCCCGGAGCTTTCACCCTTGCGCCACAGGCATTGGCGCGAGCGCGACCAGTAGCACACCTGGCCGCTATCCAGGGTGACGGCCAGGGCCTGGCGGTTCATCCAGGCCAGCATCAGCACTTCGCCGCTGGAGTGTTGCTGGGCGATGGCGGCAATTAACCCGTCGCTGTTCCAGGGCAGGGCGTCGAGTACTGCGGTCAAAGGCCAGCGGCTGCCCAGGGGCGCGCCTTCCAGATCCAGCAGCGACAGGGGCGGACCTTCGCTCATGGCTGGTTCAGAGCCTGGTACAGGCCGCTGGCGTGCAGCCAGCGCAAACCCTGGCAACCGATCATCAGCTCTCCCAGTTCCACTGACTGTGGGCCACGGCATCATGGGCGTGCAGGCTTTCGGCATGCACCACCCGCAGTTGGCAGGCATTGATTCCGGGGGAGCGGCGCAGGGCCAGATTCAGGCGGCGCGCGGCGTCTTCGCAGAACATCAGGTTCTGCCCGTTGGCCAAGGCGAAGGCCTGCTCATCGGCGCGTTTAACCGCGGTTTGCACTGCGGTGCCCAGGGCGTTTTCCGCATCGTCGATCACCGCGATCAGCGGCAACTCATCGAGAAAATCATCCAGGCGCAGGTGCAGTTCGGCGTGGCTGCGCTGGCTGTGAGGGGTGGCGACTATGCCTTGCGCCGAACCCAGCCAGGCCAGAATCTCGGCGTGTTGCAGCGGCTGGTCGGCGAAATCCTCGATAAATTGCTGCTGTATCAATTGCCGCGATAGTGCCGCCGAGCAAGGGCAGGTCGAGGAATAAGGCACCTGGATTTTTAGTTCCACGTGGAACATTGCGTTTTTCAGCCGCGCTTCGATGCTCAGCGGATAGCTTTTCCAGCCGGCCAGGGGGCTGACCAGCGCCGGGCGCTTGAGCAGCAGATCCAGGTGCAGGCGCAGGTAGGCGTTGTGGGCCAGGCCCTCGTGGCTGTCGAGAAAACGTTGCAGCAGGCGGCGCAGCAACGCTGGGGTGAGGTTCTGCTGTTCGAGCATTTCCAGGGCCAGGTACAGCCGCGACATATGGATGCCCCGAGCTTCGCCGTCGTTGAGGCTGACCCCGGCATCGGCTTTGGCGGCAATGCGCTGGCCATCGAGCAAAACAGGTAAGGCAATGCCGCACATGCCCACCCATTCCAGGGGCAAGGCTTGGCGTGAGGCCTGCGCGGCGATATCCGGCAGAGTCAGCGCGTTCATGGAAAGGTCCGTCGTTGGGGGAATAATTGAATATGTTATATTATAACAATTCAATCGGTGAACACTTTTTCCGCAACGCCTCTTCAACCTGTTCCTGTGAGTACGGACGCTCCCCTATCTGCGGTATTTGCCATGCACAGACGTCAATTGCTCAACCTGCTGTTGGCCGGTACGGCCCTGTTGTTGCCCTGGAGCGCTCATGCGGTGCAGATCCGCAATGCGCGGCTGTGGAAGGATGCCGACAAGCTGCGGCTGGTGTTCGATCTGAGTGGCCCGGTGCAGTACAAGACCTTCACCCTGAGTGCGCCGGAGCGCTTGATCATCGACATGAGCGGCGCGCGCCTGAGTGGTGACTTCAGCCGGTTACCCCTGGCCAATACACCGATTCACTCGATCCGCTCCGGGCATTTCGGCCAGGGCGATACCCGGATAGTGCTCGACCTGAACGAGCCGCTGCAGCTCAACAGCTTTCAATTGCCACCCCAGCAAGGCCAGGGCCATCGCCTGGTGCTGGACCTGAGCCGCGCCGGCAACGCGCCGCTGCAAATCGCGGCTGCTGCGGCCGTGCCCCAGCCCGAGCGCGCCCCGAACAAGCCGCACCCCAAGCGCGACATCACGGTGGTGGTGGACCCCGGCCACGGTGGCAAGGACCCGGGCGCGGTGGGGGCCAGGGGCGAGCGGGAAAAGGACGTGGTACTGGCCATCGCCCAGTTGCTGGCCAAGCGTCTCAAGCGCGAGAAGGGTTTCAGCGTGAAGCTGGTGCGCAACGATGACTTCTTCGTGCCGCTGCGCAAGCGGGTGGAGATTGCCCGCCAGCACCAGGCCGACATGTTTATCTCGGTGCATGCCGACGCCGCGCCCCGTCTCACCGCTTCGGGGGCTTCGGTGTATGCCCTGTCCGAAGGCGGCGCCACCTCGGCCACCGCGCGCCTGATGGCCCAGCGGGAAAACGGTGCCGACCTGTTGGGGGCTAGCACCCTGCTCAACCTCAAGGACAAGGACCCGATGCTGGCGGGGGTGATTGTGGATATGTCGATGAACGCCACCATCGCCGCCAGCCTGCAACTGGGAGGCAGCATCCTGGGCAGCCTGGCGGGGATCACCAGCCTGCATCAGAAGCGCGTGGAACAGGCCGGTTTTGCCGTGCTCAAGTCGCCGGACGTGCCGTCGATCCTGGTGGAAACCGGCTTTATCTCCAACAGCCGCGACAGCCAGCGACTGGTGACGGCGCGGCATCAACAGGCGATTGCCGACGGCCTGTTCCAGGGCTTGCAGCGCTATTTCGAGAAAAATCCGCCGGCCAACAGCTACATGGCCTGGCTCCAGGAATCGAAAAACAACCGCCCGGCGTAAGCGTGGCGAGCTAGCAACCGCTGATGCGGCTGCAAGTGAACTTGCCGCTGCTGCCGCCGGAGCTGGAGAAACGGTTGCGGGTGGTCCAGCCCACGCGCTGGCTGTAGCCCACCCAGGCCTCGCCGTCGGAGGCCAGCCCGGTGAAGAACGTCAGTTGCCCGTAGCGGCTGTTGGTCTGCGCCCAATAGCGTTTGCCGATCACTTCAAAGCCCCGCAGGTAAGTGGTGCTGCCGGCGGTGGCGACGCTGTAGGCATTGCCCAGGGGATCGACGCAGGCCAGCAAGGTGGCGCTGCGGGTGCAGGTGGCCAGGGTGCTGGGCATGGCGGCAGCGGCATGGCCGGCAAACAGCAGAAGGCTCGAAAGCAGGGTGGGCAGGACGGGGCGCATGGCGGTTCTCGTGGCGGCAGGGGCTCAGCATCGCGCCCTTCGTCGTGGGCGGCAAGGGAGTGTTGGCTAATTTGCATTGTTATAATATAACATTAAGTGAACGCCCGACTCGTGACTTGCCATGACTGAACAAGAGCTCCTCGCCGAACCTCAGGCGCATTACATGAATGACGCCCAGCAGGGCTATTTCCGCGCACTGCTGCTGAGCCAGCGCAGCGAGCTGCAGGAGCGCATCGCCGCTGAGTTCGACCAGTTGCGCGAACAGGAACCCCACAGCGACCCCGCCGATATCGGCAGCGCCGAAGAGCAGCGGCAATGGCAACTGCGCCTGCTGGAACGGGAAAAGAAGCTGCTGGACAAGATCGACGAAGCCCTGGAGCGCCTGGCCCGGGGGGAATACGGCTGGTGCCGCGACACCGGCGAGCCAATCGGCCTCAAGCGCCTGTTGCTGCGTCCCACCGCCACCCTGTGTATCGAAGCCAAAGAACGCCAAGAGCTGCGCGAACGCCACCTGCGGGTGCTTTGACCCAGCCCCGAACCTGATGAGGAACCCCCATGACCGAGCGTCTTCCCGTTACCGTGCTGTCCGGCTTTCTCGGCGCCGGCAAGAGCACCCTGCTCAACCACGTATTGCGCAACCGCGACCAGCTGCGGGTGGCGGTGATCGTCAACGATATGAGTGAAATCAATATCGATGGCGGCGAAGTGCAGCGCGATGTCAGCCTCAATCGCGCCGAAGAGAAACTGGTGGAGATGAGCAACGGCTGCATCTGCTGCACCCTGCGCGAAGACTTGCTGGAAGAAGTCGGCAAGCTGGCTCGCGACGGCCGTTTCGACTACTTGCTGATCGAATCTACCGGTATTTCCGAGCCGCTGCCGGTGGCCGAGACCTTCACCTTTCGCGACGAGTCGGGCCAGAGCCTGGCGGACATCGCCCGGCTCGACACCATGGTCACCGTGGTCGACGGCATGAACTTCCTCGCCGATTACCAGGCCGCGAACAGCCTGGCCTCCCGGGGGGAAACCCTGGGCGAGGAGGACGAGCGTTCGATCACCGACTTGCTGATCGAGCAGGTGGAGTTCGCCGACGTGATCCTGATCAGCAAGATCGACCTGATCAGCAGCGCCGAGCGCGAAGAACTGATGGCGATCCTGGCGCGGCTCAATGCCCAGGCCGAGATCATTCCCATGGTCATGGGCCAGGTGCCCCTGGAGCGGATTCTCAACACTGGCCGCTTCGACTTCGAGCGCGCGTCCCAGGCGCCGGGCTGGCTCCAGGAACTGCGCGGCGAGCATGTACCGGAAACCGAGGAGTACGGCATCGCTTCCACCGCCTACCGGGCGCGCCGGCCTTTTCATCCCCAGCGTTTCTTCAACTTCATCAACCGGCCCTGGGTCAACGGCAAGCTGCTGCGTTCCAAGGGTTACTTCTGGCTGGCCAGTAAGTATCAGGAGGCCGGCAGTTGGTCCCAGGCCGGCGGCTTGATGCGTCACGGCTTCGCCGGTCGCTGGTGGCGTTTCGTGCCCAAGCAGCACTGGCCCGAGGATCAGGAAAGCACCGCGGCGATCATGCACAACTGGACCCCGGCCAGCGGCGACTGTCGCCAGGAGCTGGTATTCATCGGTCAGAACATCGACTTTGCCCGGCTCGGCGCCGAGCTCGACCTGTGCCTGCTGGACGACGACGAAATGGCCCTTGGCGTCGAAGGCTGGAGCCTGATGAACGACCCCTTCGGGCCCTGGCATGAAGAGGAGGCGGCCTGATGCTGACCCTGAATTCGCCGGTGATACCCCTTGCCAATCCGCTACCGGCCCAATGGCTGCTGCTGCCGACTGTGACGCCGCTGCTGTCTCGACGCCAGGCCCTGGGCACGACCCCGGCGGTACTCGCCGAAGTGCTGCAAGATGAGGTCAACCTCGGCCTCTGGCAGCGCCGGTTGCCGGTGCACATCGCCGATTTTGCCGAGTTGCTGCTGTCGCTGAACGAACCCTTGGCCGAGTCCCTGTTCCTGGAACTGCCCGAGGAAGACTCGCAGCCCGACCTGCGAGGCCTGGCCTCGGGCTACAGCGACTTGCAGGGTTACGAGGGCTTTATCGCCGATGTGGCCTGGCTGGTCAGCGCCTTTGCCTGCCTGCTGGGGGCCAAGCGCGTGGGCTTGCGCCTGCGGGTGCTGGACAAGGCCATGTGCCCGCGCTTTCACGTCGACCATGTACCGGTGCGCCTGATTACCACCTATGCCGGCATCGGCAGCCAGTGGTTGCGCGAAGGGGTGATGGACCGCCGGCGCCTGGGCCAGGCCGAGGCCGAACCCCGCAGCGCGGCGCTGATCCAGCAGATCGGCAGCGGCGAGGTGGCGCTGTTCAAGGGCGAGAAATGGCATGGCAACCAAGGGTTCGGCGTGATCCACCGTTCGCCGCAGCCGGCACCGGGGGAGCGCCGGTTGATTCTCACCCTGGATTGGCTGGGATAAGTCACGGGCCGTTCGCCTTCACATATGCCTGGTTTCTGCAGGGGCGGTTTTCGCCTTGGCGGGGAGGGCGTAGCATCGGCGCACAAGGTTGCGGAAATCCCTTCATGCTGCAGAACATTCCTACCCACGTGATTGCCGGCCCGCTGGGTGCTGGCAAGACCAGCCTGATCCGCCATCTGCTGGAACAGCGCCCGGCCCATGAGCGCTGGGCGGTGCTGATCAACGAGTTTGGCCAGATCGGCCTGGATGCGGCGCTGCTGACCCGGGATGCAGACGGTATCGCCCTCGGCGAAGTGGCCGGTGGCTGCCTGTGCTGCGTGAATGGCGCGCCGTTCCAGGTGGGGTTGGGTCGCCTGTTGCGCAAGGCCCGGCCGGACCGCTTGTTTATCGAACCGTCAGGCCTCGGTCACCCGGCGCAGTTGCTCAAGCAGTTGAGTGTCGCGCCCTGGCAAGGGGTGCTGGCGCTGCAGCCTTGCGTGCTGGTGCTGGACGCCCAGGCCCTGGCGGCCGGCAAGCCATTGCCCCAGGCCCAGCAGGAGGCCCTGGCTAGCGCTGGCCTGTTGGTATTGAACAAGGAAGAATTGCTCAGCGACAGCGATCGCCTGCGGGTGTTGGAGCAACTGCCCGACCTGCCGCTGTTCTGGACCCGCCACGCCGCCTTGCCCCTGGCCGAACTGCCGGGGCTGGAGGCGTGCGCCGGTGCGGCGCTGGAGCAGTTGGATATTCCCCTGGGGCAAACGCCCTTGGCGACGGTCTGGAGCGATCCGGCGCTGCCGATCTGCCTGAGTCAGGCCCAGGAAGACGGCTGGAGCATTGGCTGGCGCTGGCACCCGAGCCAGCAATTCGATCTGGCCCGGGTCGAGCACTGGTTGCAGAACCTCGACTGGCGTCGGGCCAAGCTGGTGATCCACAGCGACCAGGGCTGGCGCTCGGGCAACGGCCTGGACAACTCGCCGCCCAACTGGCTGCCCAGCGAGTGGCGGCGGGATTCACGCCTGGAATTGATCTTCAGTGCCCCGCAAGAGATTGCCGCGCTGCAAGCCAGCCTTGCGGCCTGTCGATTGTAGGGGCGACAAGCCTTTGCCTTTCACTGCCGCCACTTGCGATGTTCCTCGCGCCATTGGCTCAGCTCGATCACCTCGGCGCTGGGCAGCGGCTCCTTGGCTTCGAACGGGTAGGGCGCCAGCTCGATCTGCGCGCTGTGGGCGCCGAACTGGGTGATGGTGCCGGCGTGACGGGTTTCGCCGGTCACGGTGAATTCGAAGTTGTAGATTCGCGCCAGGCGCCGCCGACCATTGGCATCCTTGACGAAACCGATGCGCTTGAGCGCCACGTTGCCGTCCAGCAGCTCGATATCCAGCCGCGCGCAGTGCTGCTTGACCCGCTCCAGGGCGCGCTCGCGCAGGCCGTGGTTGTGCCAAAGCCAGGCCGCGCCGGTTGCCAGCAGCATCAGCACAAAGATGTTTCCAAGGGTCAGCATGAAGGTTTGCTCCAACGAAGTGGCATCAGCTTAACTGTGACTCCGGTCTGTCGTACAGGCTGCGTTTAGTCGCATACTGCGCGGCTTGAATTCCACCGGTTCTATGGAAAATCCTGCATGAAACGTACGCCTCATCTGCTTGCGATCCAGTCTCATGTGGTCTTTGGCCACGCCGGCAACAGTGCCGCGGTATTCCCCATGCAGCGGGTTGGGGTGAATGTCTGGCCCCTGAACACCGTACAGTTTTCCAACCACACTCAGTATGGCCAGTGGGCCGGGGACGTGCTGGCGCCGCAGCAGATTCCCGAGCTGGTGGAAGGCATCGCCAGCATCGGCGAGCTGGGCAACTGCGACGCGGTGCTTTCCGGCTACCTGGGTAGCGCCGCCCAGGGCCGGGCGATTCTCAGCGGGGTGGCGCGGATCAAGGCGGTCAATCCCAAGGCCCTGTACCTGTGCGACCCAGTGATGGGGCATCCGGAAAAGGGCTGCAGCGTGCCGGCTGAAGTCAGTGATTTCCTGCTGGACGAAGCGCTGGCCATGGCGGACTTTCTCTGCCCCAACCAGCTAGAGCTGGACAGCTTCTGCGGACGCCGGCCGCAGTCGCTGTTCGACTGCCTGGGCATGGCCCGTTCGCTGCTGGACAAGGGCCCCAAGGCGGTGCTGGTCAAGCACCTGGATTACCCGGGCAAGCTGGCCGATGGCTTCGAGATGCTGCTGGTGACTGCCGACGGCAGCTGGCACCTGCGGCGCCCGCTGCTGGCCTTCCCGCGCCAGCCGGTGGGGGTGGGCGACCTGACTTCGGGCCTGTTCCTGGCCCGGGTGCTGCTGGGCGACAGCCTACTGGCGGCGTTCGAGTTCACCGCTGCGGCGGTGCATGAAGTGCTGCTGGAAACCCAGGCCTGTGCCAGCTACGAGCTGGAGCTGGTACGGGCCCAGGATCGGATCGCCCATCCGCGGGTGCGCTTCGAGGCCACGCCGATCGGCTTCTGATTGGCGCCGCGCCTCAGCCCTGTTCCGAGAACTGCACCTGGGGCGCCGGCTGGCGGAACCCCCGGGTATGCAGCGCCAGGTAGCCCAGGCCCAGGGCGAACCAGGCCAGGCCAATGCCCAGGGTCAGGAGCGAGAGGCTGGTCCAGAGCCAGGCGATCAGGGCGAAGCCGATCAGCGGCAGCAGGCCGTATTGCAGCAGCCGTGCAGTGCTGCGGGGCTGGCCCTGGCCCTGGCCCAGGTGGCTCTTGATCACCGCCAGGTTGACCACCGAGAACGCCACCAGGGCACCGAAACTGATCATCGAGGCCAGGGTGGTCAGGTCCACCACCACCGCCAGCAAAGACACCAGCGACACCAGGACAATGGCAATCACCGGGGTCTTGTAGCGCGCCGACAGGCTGCCGAACACCCGCTGCGGCAGGATGCCGTCGCGGCCCATGCTGTAGAGGATGCGCGACACCGAAGCCTGGGAGGCCAGCGCCGAGCCGGCGGCGCCGGCGACATAGGCGGCGGTGAAAAACATCTCCAGGAAGCGCCCGCCGGCGTGCAGCATCACCTCGCTGGCCGCCGAGTCGGCATCCTTGAAGCTGCTGCCGGGGAAGGCCAGCTGGCTGGCCATGGCCAACACAATGAACAGCAGGCCGGCGCCCAGGGTGGTGATGACGATGGCCCGGGGGATGTCCCGGCGTGGCTCGCGGGTTTCCTCGGCCAGGGTCGACACCGCGTCGAACCCCAGGAACGACAGGCACAATACTGCGGCGCCGGCCATCAGCGGTAGCAGGCCGGGCTGGCTGCCGTCGCCAATCCAGGGGGCGGCCAGGTCCAGGCTCGGGGCCTGGGCCTGCTGGCGGATCACCAGGGCGACAAACACCACCACGAACACCAGCTGGGCGCAGACGATCAGGTTGCTCATGCCCGATACCGAGCCGATGCCGCGAATGTTCAGCAGGGTCACCAGGGCAATGGTCGCCAGCACAAAGACCCAGGCCGGTACGGCGGGGAAGGCCAGGTTGAGAAACAGGCCGATCACCAGGTAATTGATCATCGGCAGGAACAGGTAATCCAGCAGCAGCGACCAGCCGGCGAGAAAGCCGATGCTCGGGCCGAAGCTGAGGCTGGCGTAGGAATAGGCCGAGCCGGCAATCGGGTATTTGCGCACCATCACGCTGTAGGACAGCGCGGTGAAGATCATCGCCAGCAAGGTCACCACATAGGCAGCGGCAGTGCGTCCGCCGGTGATTTGGGTGACCACGCCATAGGTGGTGAAGATGGTCAGCGGCACCATGTACACCAGGCCGAAGAACACCAGGGCCGGCAGGCCGAGAATTCGCCGCAGGGAGGTGCCCTGGGCGCTGTGGGTGAAATCGCTGGAGGCGAGGGCGGGGTTGTGGGACACAGAGTTGGCGCTGGGCATTGTTATTGTTCTCACGCGTTCGTTGGCTCGAAGGCTCCCGGTAAGGGGAGTGCGTTTGTGCCGTGCCCAAGGATTCTGGCAGCGCTGCCGGGTGGGGATAACTCTCTAAGTGGTCAAAAAGGGATGGATCTGGCCAATCGGGATGACCGCAGAAGACTGCCTGCAAAGGCGTTGAGGAAGCGCAAAGGCTTGGGGGCGAGGGTCACTGGGGGGCCGTCCGTGGCCCGGCTGAATCAGCGGGTTGGCGAGAGGCTCAAGGCGCGTCGGCCTTGATTTCCTGGTAGCGCTTTTCCAGTTCCTGGCGGATCTGCCGGCGTTGCTGGGCCTGGATGTAACGACGCTTGCCGTCGGCGGTCTCGGGCTCCAGGGGCGGCACCGGCGCCGGTTTGCGCTGGTCGTCCACGGCCACCATGGTGAAGAAGCAGCTGTTGGTATGGCGCACCGAGCGCTCGCGGATATTCTCGGTCACCACCTTGATGCCCACTTCCATGGAGGTGTTGCCGGTGTAGTTGACCGAGGCCAGGAAGGTCACCAACTCGCCGACATGCACCGGCTCGCGGAAGATCACCTGATCCACCGACAGGGTCACCACGTAGCGGCCGGCGTAGCGGCTGGCGCAGGCATAGGCGACTTCATCGAGGTACTTGAGCAGGGTGCCGCCGTGGACATTGCCAGAGAAATTGGCCATGTCAGGGGTCATCAGTACCGTCATCGACAGCTGGGCGTTTCCGGGTTCCATAGCGCACTCACGATTCAAGGCAGGGGTTGCTTGAGCACCTCTGCGGGTGCTGGGTTCAAGGGTTTTCAAACCATCGATAACGGGACGCCGGGGCGGGCCGCGCCGTCACGCTGAGGTGGATCTGTTTCCTTATATTGCATCGCCTTGCTGGCGGAAGTCGCGGTGTTAACCTGCAAAACAGCCATTCCTGGGCAGTTTCCGCTCCTTATTTGGATATTTCCTTCTACTGATAAGAATTTTCTTTTTAGGCGCTTGCCCCCGCCCCGCATTCAAGGAGAGCCCCGGCCATGCATGCCATCAGCTTCATTCAGGACCTGGCCGTGATCATGCTGGTGGCCGGGGTGGTGACGGTGCTCTTTCACCGGCTCAAGCAGCCGGTGGTGCTGGGCTATATAGTCGCCGGCTTTATCATCGGCCCGCACACGCCACCGTTCGGCCTGATTCATGACGAGCAGACGATCAAGACCCTGGCCGAGCTGGGGGTGATCTTCCTGATGTTCTGCCTAGGCCTGGAGTTCAGCCTGCGCAAGCTGTTCAGGGTTGGGGCCACGGCGTTTATCGCGGCGTTCCTGGAAATCGTGCTGATGATCTGGATCGGCTACGAGATCGGCCGCTGGTTCGACTGGAGCACCATGGATTCGCTGTTCCTCGGGGCGATCCTGGCCATTTCCTCCACCACCATCATCGTCAAGGCGCTCAACGACCTGAAGATGAAGAACGAGCGCTTCGCCCAGCTGATCTTTGGTGTGCTGATCGTCGAGGACATCCTCGGTATCGGCATCATTGCCCTGCTGTCGAGCATCGCGGTCAGCGGCACGGTGAGCTCCGGCGAGGTGTTTTCCACGGTGGGCAAGCTCTCGTTGTTCATGATCGTGGCGCTGGTGATCGGCATCCTGCTGGTGCCACGGCTGTTGGCTTATGTGGCGAAATTCGACAGCAACGAAATGCTCCTGATTACCGTGTTGGGCCTGTGCTTCGGCTTCTGCCTGCTGGTGGTCAAGCTGGAATACAGCATGGTGCTGGGGGCCTTCCTGATTGGCGCGATCATGGCCGAGTCCCGGCAGTTGCTGAAGATCGAGCGGTTGATCGAACCGGTTCGCGACCTGTTCAGCGCGATCTTCTTCGTTGCCATCGGCCTGATGATCGATCCGCAGATCCTGCTGCAATACGCCTGGCCGATTGCGGTGATCAGCGTAGCGGTGGTGCTGGGCAAGATGCTGTCCTGTGGCATGGGGGCTTTTATCGCCGGCAATGACGGACGAACCTCGTTGCGGGTGGGCATGGGCCTGTCACAGATCGGCGAATTTTCCTTCATCATCGCCGCCCTGGGCATGACCCTGCAGGTCACCAGCGATTTCCTCTACCCGGTGGCGGTGGCGGTTTCGGCCATCACCACCTTGCTCACGCCCTATCTGATTCGTGGTGCCGATCCCTTGTCGATCAAGCTCGCGGGAATACTGCCCAAGCGCTTGAGCCGGGTATTGGGCATGTACGGCGAGTGGCTGCGCAGCATCCAGCCCCAGGGTGAGGGCGCGTTGCTGGCGTCGATGATCCGCAAGATCCTGCTGCAAGTGGGGGTGAATCTGGCGCTGGTGGTGGCGATCTTCTTTTCCGGCGGCTACTTCGCCCAGCGCATAGGCACTTACCTGGAAGATTGGGTCAGCGACCCTGGCGGGCAGAAGGCGCTGATCTGGGGCGGGGCGCTGTTGCTGTCGTTGCCGTTCCTGATCGCCGCCTATCGCAAGCTCAAGGCGCTGTCGATGTTGCTGGCAGAGATGGGGGTCAAGGCGGAAATGGCCGGGCGCCATACCCAGCGGGTACGTCGAGTGATCGCCGAGGTGATTCCGATCCTCTCGCTGCTGGTGATTTTCCTGCTGCTGGCGGCGTTGTCGTCGAGCATCTTGCCGACCCTGGAACTACTGCTGCTGATCGCCGTGGTGGCGTCGGTGGTGGCCGCGCTGCTCTGGCGCTGGTTTATCCGCGTGCATACGCGGATGCAGGTGGCGCTGATCGAAACCTTCGAGCACAGCAAGGACAACGGCGGGCATTGACCCTGCCACTCGCCAGCAGGGTGCTGGCGAGCCTGGCGGGCGTTGCGGCCTGATGAGGCGGCAACGCCAGGACCTCAGCTTTCCAGCCAGACGTCCCGAGCCCAGTGCCACACCGATTCCCAGGATTCCTCGGTGATCAGTTCTTCTTCGCCGGACCACAGCACCACGGTGCCGTCTTCCTCGACGCAGTAGTAGTCGTCGCCGTCCTGGCAGAGCGGAATCAGCTCGCGGGGTACACCGATGTCCCAGGCCGTCGCCGCCACTTCCGGCAGGTAGGTGTGGGATTGCGGGTCGGTAACGGTCACGGGTTCCAGGCTGCCGTACACCACATCGCTGACCGTCAACAGGAACTCCTTGAAGACGAACGGGATATTGATGAACAGCTGTTCCTCAATTTCCACCAGCATGTCTTCGTCCGGCAGCTCCAGGGGGACGGGTACTGGTTCGTTGGCTTCTCGCAGTTGTTCGATGACTTCTTCCACGGCCTGGGTCCTCTTAGCTTCTATGGCGCGGTTTATTTGACGGCGGTTTATACAGTAGCTCGCTATAAGTGCAATCGTGAAATGCAAAACCCCGACCTGAGTCGGGGTTTTGCCTTACTGCTGTGACAGCGGAATGAATCAGCCGTTCTGGCGGATACCTGCCACCAGCCATGGCTGGTTGTCGCCCTGGGCGCGTTCCATGTTCCAGCTTTCGCTGAAGACTTCGCCCTGGTCGAAGCGCGAGGTCTTCGACACACCGCTGAAGGTCAGGGTGGCGATGGTCTTCTCGGCACGATCATCCACGCCTTCAAGTTGCACTTGCAGGTTGTCGATGTAGGTGGACTGGAAGCCGTCGCCCAGATCGGCACGTTCCTGCTTGAGGAATTGCAACATCTGCGGGGTCACGAACTCGGCGATCTTGTCCATTTCGTTGGCGTCCCAGTGTTGCTGCAGGGACTGGAAGTGGTTGCGCGCGGCCTCGATGAAGCGCTCTTCATTGAACCAGGCCGGGGCGTTGATCACGGGGCGTGCGGCAGGTGCAGCCGAACCACCGAAGATCGAACCGCCGGCAGGTGGCTGCGGCTGGAAGGCTTCACGTTGCATTGGCGCATGGCCTGCCGGCGCGAACTGCTCCTGCTGCTTGCGACGACGGGCGGCGATGAAGCGGAAGATCACGAACGCGATGACCGCCATGATCAGGATGTCGAAGATCTGCATGCCCTGGAAGCCGCCGCCCATGAACATGGACGCCAGCAGGCCGCCGGCGGCGATGCCGGCCAGAGGGCCGAGCCAGCGCGAAGCACCACCGGCCTTGGCCGCGGCGCCCGCAGCACCGGCTGCGCCAGCGGTGGCTGCAGCGGCAGGGGCGCCCGGAGCGGCGGGTGCCGCCTGGCGGGTCTGGTGGGTAGGCGCCGCGCCGGCGCTTTTGCCGCCACCAAAGCGCTTGGCGTTGGCATCGAGGCTCATCGTCAAGCCGATGCACAGCGCCATGGCGATGCTAAGAAAACGTTTCATAAAGGGGATTCCCATTTGTGGTTGCACGCGCGCCATATTGCACAGGTGAAGTGACAGTGGCGAGCGGCATAATGTTTCGGGCTTTTGCCTGACAGGCTCGGTCCAGCGCTGTCGGCGCAGATGCTTCGCCGGTGGATTTTGGTCCCTGGGGACGCGGTTATGGTGCAGGTTCCGGAGGGTTCAGCGACGCAGTGCCAGCAGCACCACGCCGGCCGTGATCAGGCCGATTCCGCCCCATTGCCGCAGATCGAGTTTCTCCCCCAGCAGCGCCACGCCGATGATCGCGACGAACACCACGCTAAGCTTGTCCACAGGAGCCACCAACGAGGCGGGGCCGAGCTTCAAGGCGCGAAAGTAGCACAGCCAGGACGCGCCCGTGGCCAATCCGGACAGCAGCAGGAACAGGTAGCTTTTGGAGGAAATAGATCCCAGGGACTGATATTGGCCCGTTGCGTACAAAATCAAGGCCAGGCTGACCAGTACCACGCAGGTGCGCAGCAGGGTGGCGAAGTCGGAATTGACGTTTTCTATCCCGACTTTGGCGAAGATCGCCGTCAATGCGGCGAAAACCGCCGACAACAGGGCCCAGAATGTCCACGAGGAAAAAAAGCCTGAACCCATGTTCGCGCTGCCCTTTTTGCACTGACCTGTAGGAGCCGGCTTGCCGGCGAAGAGGCCCTGGAGCCGATCTTCGCCAGTGAGGTTAGATGGCTTCCAGCTTGGCGTAGCCCAGCATCAGCCATTTGCTGCCTTCGCTGAAGTTCACCTGGACCCGGGCCTGGGCGCCGGCGCCTTCGAAGTTGAGGATCACCCCGTCGCCGAATACCGAATGGCGGACCGCCTGGCCCAGGCTCAGGCCAGTCTCCGGAATCGCCGTGCCGCCGAACAGGCTGCTGGTGCTTTGCGACTGGCCGCCGCCGAAAGGTCGGCTGACGCTGTTGGACAGACGCACTTCCTGAATCAGCCCCTTGGGCACTTCGCGTACGAAACGCGACACCTTGTTGTAAGTCTCGCTGCCATACAGGCGGCGGGTTTCTGCGTAGGTCATCACCAGGTTCTGCATCGCCCGGGTGATGCCGACATAGGCCAGGCGCCGTTCTTCCTCAAGGCGGCCGGGTTCTTCCAGGCTCATCTTGTGCGGGAACAAGCCCTCTTCCATGCCCACCAGGAACACATAGGGAAATTCCAGGCCCTTGGCGCTGTGCAGGGTCATCAGCTGGATGCTGTCTTCATGCTCGTCGGCCTGGGTATCGCCGGCTTCCAGGGAGGCATGGCCGAGGAAGGCCGCCAGCGGCGTCAGGTCTTCGTCCTCTTCGCTGTTCTCGAAGTTGCGCGCGGCGCTCACCAGTTCCTCGAGGTTTTCCACTCGGGCCTGGCCTTTCTCGCCCTTTTCCGCCTCGTGGTAGGCAATCAGACCGGACTGTTCGATCACCGTCTGGGTCATCAGGTGCAGGGGCATGTCCAGGGTCTTGGCCGCGAGGTTCTCGATCAGCTCGATAAAGGCCCCGAGGGCGCCGGCGGCACGGCCGGTGAGGCCCTTGTTGGCCACCAGCTGGCGCATGGCTTCCCACATCGATACATCGCTGTGGCGCGCGTGCTCGCGAATCGCCTCGACGGTCTTCTCGCCGATGCCCCGGGCCGGCACGTTGATCACCCGTTCCAGGGCCGCATCGTTGCCACGGCCTTCCAGCAGGCGCAGGTAGGCCATGGCGTTCTTGATCTCGGCGCGCTCGAAGAAGCGCTGGCCGCCATAGATGCGGTACGGAATGCGCTCGCGCAGCAGGGCCTCTTCCAGCACCCGGGACTGGGCGTTGGAACGGTAGAGAATGGCGATGTCGCTGCGGGCCATGCCGGTCTTCAGCGCGCTTTCGATGGTTTCCACCACATAGCGGGCTTCATCGTGCTCGTTGAAGGCGGCGTACAGGTTGATGGCCTCGCCGTCGCCGCCGTCGGTCCACAGCTCCTTGCCCAGGCGCCCGGTGTTGTTGGCGATCAGGGCGTTGGCGGCCTTGAGGATGCCGGCGGTGGAGCGGTAGTTCTGCTCCAGGCGGATCACTTCGGTGTCGGGGAAGTCGGCGGAATACTGGTGGATATTCTCGATCTTCGCCCCGCGCCAGCCGTAGATCGACTGGTCGTCGTCGCCCACCACCATCAGGCTGTCACCGCCCTTGGCCAGCAACCGCAGCCAGGCGTATTGCACGGCGTTGGTGTCCTGGAACTCGTCCACCAGCACGTGACGGAAGCGCTTCTGGTAGTGCGCCAGCAGGCCCGGGTGATCGCGCCACAGGTCCAGGGCACGCAGCAGCAATTCGGAGAAATCGATGACCCCGGCGCGCTGGCAGGCGGCCTCGTAGGCTTCGTAGATGCCACGCATGGTGGCCAGGTACAGGTCGCCGCTGGCCTGGATATGCTGCGGGCGCAGGCCTTCGTCTTTTTGCGCGTTGATAAACCACTGGGCCTGGCGGGCCGGCCAGCGTTGCTCGTCCAGGCCCAGCTCGCGGATCACCCGCTTGACCAGGCGCTGCTGGTCGTCGCTGTCGAGAATCTGGAAGGTCTGGCTCAGGCCGGCTTCCTGCCAATGGGCTCGCAGCAGGCGGTGGGCCAGGCCGTGGAAGGTGCCGACCCACATCCCTGCCGGGTTGATGCCCAGCAGTTGCTCGATGCGGTGGCGCATCTCGGCTGCGGCCTTGTTGGTGAAGGTCACCGACAGGATCGAGTGCGGCGAGGCGTTTTCGACCTGGATCAACCAGGCGATACGGTGCACCAGCACACGGGTTTTGCCGGAGCCAGCACCGGCCAGGACCAACTGACGACCCACGGAGGCGGCTACGGCCTGGCGTTGGGCATCGTTGAGGGAATTCAACAGGAGAGAGAGATCATCGCGCATCGGCGCATTCTAGGGGGCGACGCCACCCCGGGCAAACCCGGCAGTGCATTAGCCGATAAAACAGCGGTGGGGGACGACCGGCCGGTCACGGGCCGCAGCGGTTGGCGCTTCTTGCCCGGGCACTTTCGCGGTGGATGAGCGGCGCGCAGTTTTATCGATTTTATGACTTGGAGCAGTTTGGCTCGCGCCTGCGCTTGTGTATGCTCCGGCGACGTTTCAGGCTCAACCATTATAAGAACACTGCCTATGACCCTTAACCCCGACCTGTCCGGGCCCTTCGTCGAGCTGCGGGTCATCCGTCAGCGCTACGCCGTCGAGATGGCGGTGGAGCGTACACGCCTGCTGTATCAGGGCTCGCTGCTGCCGACCCTGTTCATGCTGCTCAATGGCCTGGTATGCACCTGGTTGCTGTGGAACCCGACGCGCTATCTGTTACTCAGCATCTGGATGGTCTGGCTGCTGGCCCTGGTGGCCCTGCGGGTGATCCAGGTGGCGGCGTTCGACTCGGCGATTCCCAGTCGGCAGGCGCAGCCGGTGTGGCAGCGGATGTTTCTCCTGGGTTCCACGGTCAGCGGCCTGACCCTGGCCTGCGCCGGTATCGCCCTGGTGCCCACCGACAGCTTCTTGCAGCAGGCCTGGGTGTTCGGCCTGATCGGCGCGGCGATCCTCTCTGCCAGCGTGGCTTATGCGGTCAGCCTGCAGGCCTTTCTTTCCTTCACCTTGCCTTGCCTGTTGCCGGCCATCGCCTACCTGTTCTGGGGGGGCGACGAACAACAGCGCGGCTGGGGCTGGCTGGGACTGATTCTGCTGGTGTCCCTGAGTGTGGTGGCCTGGCAGGTCAACCGGCTGATCCAGGGCGGCCTGTTGCGGCGTTTTCAGAACCAGGCGCTGATCGAGCACCTGCAGGACGCCCAGGCTCGCAGCGAGCAGCTCAACCGCGAGCTGGCCCGGGAAGTTGAACAGCGCCGCCGCGCCGAGGAGCAATTGCGCCAGGCCCAGGTCGGCCTGGAGCAGCGGGTGGTGCAGCGCAGCCTGGAGCTGGACGCCGCCAACCAGGCCCTGAGCAAGAGCGAGGCACGCCTGGCCCTGGCCCTGAGCGCCAGTGAACTGGGGCTGTGGGACTGGAACCTGGAAACCGACGAAGTCCATCACACCCAGCTCAAGGAGCTGTTCGGCCTGGAGCCCGAGGGCGTCACGGCGATGCTCAGCCATCTCAAGCCGCGCCTGCACGCCGAGGACCTGCCGCTGCTCAAGCGCGCCCTGGTGGAACACCTCAAGGGCCGCAGTGAGGATTACCAGGTGGAGTACCGGGTGCGTCACGGCGATGGGCACTGGGTCTGGGTCGAGGATCGGGGCCGAGCGGTGGAGCGCGCGGCCGATGGGCGGGTGCTGCGCATGGTGGGCACGCGGCGCGATATCAGCGCCGACAAGGAGCAGGAAGTGCAGCGCAACCTGGCGGCCACGGTGTTCGAGGCGGCCAGCGAGGGCATTGTCATCCTTGATCCGGACTATGCCCTGATCGCCGCCAACCAGGCCTTCAGCCGGGTCACCGGCTACCAGATCGAAGACATGCTCGGGCGCAATGTGGTGGAACTGCCCTGCAGTCGCGACGCCCGTCGGCATTACCCGCTGATTCACCAGGCCCTGGAGCAGTACGGCAGCTGGCAGGGCGAGCTGGTGGAAACCCGCAAGAGCGGCGAGCTGTATCCACAGTGGCTGCAATTGAATGCGGTGCGGGACAAGCGGGGGAAAGTGCGGCATATCGTCGGCTTCTTCGCCGATCTTTCCGCTCGCCGTGAGTCCGAGGAGCGCATGCGCTACCTCACCCACTATGACGAGCTCACCGGGCTGGCCAATCGTTCGCTGTTCCGTGAACGGCTGCGCGAGGCTCACCAGCGGGTGCGCCAGGGCGGTCGCAGCCTGGCCTTGCTGCATATCGACCTGGACCGCTTCAAGCTGCTCAACGACAGCCTCGGTCATGAAGTGGCTGACCAGTTGTTGCAGAAAATGGCCCGGCGCCTGGTCAATGCCCTGCCCGAGGCCGACACCATCGCCCGCTTGTCCGGGGACGAGTTCGCCGTGCTGTTCGATGCCTACGGCAGCCTGTCGAGCCTGACCCGGGTAGCGACCCGGTTGCTGAGCAAGCTGCGCCTGCCGATCACCGTCGAAGGCCATGAGCTGGTGGTCAGTGCCTCGATCGGCATCAGCATGCTGCCCGACAGCGCGCGGCAGATTCCGGCCCTGATCAGCCAGGCGAACATGGCCATGGTCCATGCCAAGCACCTGGGGGGTAACAACTTCCAGTTCTACACCGAGAGCTTGCAGGCCAGCACCCTGGAGCGCCTGCAACTGGAGAACCAGCTGCGCAAGGCCATCGAGGAAGACCAGCTGATGGTGTTCTATCAGCCCAAGCTGTGCCTGGCCACGGGCCGCCTGAATGCCGCCGAAGCCCTGGTGCGCTGGGAGCATCCGGTGCTGGGGCGGGTGCCGCCAGGGGACTTTATCGGCCTGGCCGAGGAAACCGGGCTGATCGGCCCGATTGGCGAGTTCGTGCTGCGCCAGGCCTGCCTGCAAGCCTGTGAGTGGCAGCGCCAGGGCCTGGAGCCGATTCGCGTGTCGGTGAACTTGTCGGTGCACCAGTTGCGCCAGGGCAAGCTGGTGAGCCTGGTGCGCCAGGTGCTGGAGGAAACCGGCCTGGCGCCGCATTTTCTCGAACTGGAGCTGACCGAAAGCCAGTTGCTCGACAGCGTCGAGCACATCATCGCCACCTTCCAGCAGCTGCGTGACCTGGGGGTGAAGCTGGCCATCGACGACTTCGGCACCGGGTATTCGTCCCTGAGCTACCTGAAGCGGATTCCGGTGGACTACGTGAAGATCGACCAGGCGTTCATCCGCGGCCTGGCCGAGGGTGGCGAAGATGCGGCAATCACCCGGGCGATCATTGCCATGGCCCATGGGCTGTCGCTGAAAGTGGTGGCCGAGGGGGTGGAGGAGCCGGCCCAGCTGAACTTCCTGCGGGCCGAGGGCTGCGATGAAGTGCAGGGCTACCTGATCAGCCGCCCGGTGGATGCCGACGGCCTGGCGCTGCTGTTGCGGGCTCAGGCCCGGTAGCTGCCGACGCGGTGCGCCGCAAGGGCTACATAAGTCGTACCCGGCTGAAAATGGGGGGCAGGCAGGCAAGTTAGTGATGCATTGAACGGGCAAAAAGCCGATTCCTGTAGTATAACTACAAGCTCGCTACATCCCCGGCACCCGCCAATAACAATGAGTCCAGCCCTTTGAACCTGTTGCAGCACATCGCCCAGTCACGTCATCTGTTACGCAAATCGGAACTCAAGGTCGCCGATCACGTGCTCCTTGATCCGGCGGCCGTAATGCACAGCTCCATGGCGGACCTGGCGCACAGCGTGGGCATCAGCGAGCCGACCATCGTGCGCTTCTGCCGGGCCATCGGCTGCTCGGGGTTCCAGGACCTCAAGCTCAAGCTGGCGCAAAGCCTTGCGGCCGGGGCCAGCTTCGGCCAGTTCGCGATCCATGAAGACGATTCCGTCGCCGACTACAGCCTGAAAATCTTCGACACCACCCTGCACACCCTGATGGAAGTGCGCGAGAAGCTCGATCCGGTGGAGTTGCAGCGGGCCGTGACCCTGATGTCCCAGGCCCAGCGCGTGGAGTTCTACGGTTTTGGCGCCTCGGGCGCGGTGGCGGCGGATGCCCAGCACAAGTTCTTCCGCCTGCTGCTGACCGCTGCGGCCTATTCCGACCCGCACATGCAGGCAATGTCGGCGGTCACCCTCAAGCCCAGCGACGTGGCCATCTGCATTTCCCAGTCCGGACGCTCCAAGGACCTGCTGATCACCGCCAACCTGGTGCGCGAAAGCGGCGCCTCGCTGATCACCCTGTGCCCGAGCCAGACCCCCTTGGCCGAGCTGTCCACGGTCAACCTGGCCATCGACGTGCACGAGGACACCGAGATCTACACCCCGCTGACCTCGCGTATCGCCCACCTGGTGGTGATCGATGTGCTGGCGATGGGCGTGGCCATGGCCCGTGGCCCGAGCCTGGTCAACCACCTGAAAAGCGTCAAGCGCAGCTTGCGCAGCCTGCGCCTGTCGCCCAAGGCGGTCAAAGCCCTGGACGATTGAGCCGGGCCTGCCGGGCGCGGTGAATGTTCATCGTCCTGTAACCGACCCGCCGCCAAACCGTAACTGCCGACGTCCATCGTGAAGCTCCCGTACTCGCATTGGGAGACTCGAAATGGCCCGGCCTTACGAAGACAGCAACAGCGCAGTCAAAACCCGCCGTCAGCAGGAAGACCAGCGGCGCATGGAATTTCGTCGTGCGATCGAGCACCGCTCGGAACTGCGCCGCCTGCAGCAGGAATTCAACGATTACCCCGAGCTGGAAGCCGTCAACTACTGGCAGGCGGCCCCGGCAGCTTCCCGTCAAAGCGCGCAACCAGCCCGCTGATCTGCACCCGCTCACTGCGGATAAAGCCCAGGAAGGCATGGGCTACAGGTGACAGGCGCTTGGCCTTGGCCTGCACCAGGCACCAGCTGCGCAGCAATGGCAGCTCTTCGACCGGCAACTCGATCAAGCCGCCGGTCGCCAACTCAAGGTTCAGGGCGTGGCGCGTCAGCAAGGCCACGCCCAGGCCTGCCCGCACACACTCACGCTGAGCTTCCGCCGACGACACTTCGAGAATCTGCGTGAAGTGCACGCGCTTCTCCTTGAAGTATTCCTCGCAGGCCAGGCGCGTGCCCGACCCCTGCTCGCGCAGCACCAGGGTGTAGGGCTCCAGGTCTTGCAGGCGCAGCGCGCCCATATGGCTCAGGGGGTGATCCGGCGGGGCCACGGCGACGATCGGGTTGTTGAGGAAGGGCAAGAACTCCAGCTCCATGTCCTGGGGCACCATGGACATGATCACCAGGTCGTCGCGGTTGTCCGAAAGCCGGCGGATCACCTGGGCCCGATTGACCACCGTCAGTTGCAGGTGCACTTCCGGGTGCTGGCGCTTGAACGCGGCGAACAGGTGCGGCACGAAGTACTTGGCGCTGGACTCCACCGCCAGCTTGAGCTGGCCCTGCAGCGAGCCCTGCATGTCGGAAAGCTGCATGTCGAGGTTTTCCAGGCGCCCGAAGATGTCCCGGCTGGCCCGTTGCAGGGCTTCGGCGGCCTCGGTCATGTAGAGCTTCTTGCCCACATAGTCGAACAGCGGCTGGCCGATCAGCTCCTCCAGCTGGCGAATCTGCAGGCTCACCGCCGGTTGGGTCAGGGCCATTTCCTCGGCGGCGCGGCTGTAGGAGCGCAGATCGCAGACTTCATTGAAGATCTGTAGCTGACGCAAAGTCAGCCTCATCAGGGACTTACGCATTTCTTCAGGGCTCGCGCCAAGGGGTGGTGAAGCGACTATAAGTCTTTACTTATGACCAGCCCAATAATTATTGATTTTTGTTAATCCCTCCTCGGAGCTAGTGTGTCGCTGCGACTGGCTTGAAACATTTGGTCACGCGCCGACTCGGTCTAGCGGGTCGTTTGTGTCAACGGCTCAAGGGAACCTCCAAGTGATAAAAAAGATCCTGATTGCCAACCGCGGTGAGATCGCCGTACGAATCGTGCGTGCCTGCGCCGAGATGGGCATACGTTCGGTGGCGATCTTCTCCGACGCCGATCGCCATGCCCTGCATGTTAAGCGTGCGGACGAGGCCCACAGCATTGGTGCCGAGCCCCTGGCCGGCTACCTGAACCCGCGCAAGCTGGTGAACCTGGCGGTGGAAACCGGCTGTGATGCCCTGCATCCCGGCTATGGCTTCCTCTCGGAAAATGCCGAGCTGGCGGATATCTGCGCCGAACGCGGGATCAAGTTCATTGGCCCGTCGGCGGAAGTGATCCGGCGCATGGGCGACAAGACCGAAGCCCGCCGCAGCATGATCAAGGCCGGCGTGCCGGTGACCCCGGGCACCGAAGGCAACGTGGCGGATATCCACGAAGCCCTGACCGAAGGCGATCGCATCGGCTACCCGGTGATGCTCAAGGCCACCTCCGGCGGTGGCGGCCGCGGCATTCGTCGCTGCAACAGCCGTGAAGAACTGGAACAGGCCTTCCCCCGGGTGATTTCCGAGGCCACCAAGGCCTTCGGCTCGGCGGAAGTGTTCCTGGAAAAGTGCATCGTCAATCCCAAGCACATCGAGGCGCAGATCCTCGGCGACAGCTTTGGCAACGTGGTGCACCTGTTCGAGCGCGACTGCTCGATCCAGCGGCGCAACCAGAAGCTCATCGAGATTGCCCCGAGCCCGCAACTGACCCCGGAACAGCGCGCCTATATCGGCGACCTGTCGGTGCGCGCGGCCAAGGCCGTGGGCTACGAGAACGCCGGCACCGTGGAGTTCCTGCTCGCCGATGGCGAGGTGTACTTCATGGAGATGAACACCCGGGTCCAGGTGGAACACACCATCACCGAGGAAATCACCGGCATCGACATCGTCCGTGAGCAGATCCGCATTGCCTCGGGCCTGCCGCTTTCGGTCAAGCAGGAAGACATCCACCACCGTGGTTTTGCCCTGCAGTTCCGCATCAATGCCGAAGACCCGAAGAACAACTTCCTCCCCAGCTTCGGCAAGATCACCCGTTACTACGCTCCCGGCGGCCCTGGTGTGCGCACCGACACGGCGATCTACACCGGCTACACCATTCCGCCGTTCTACGACTCCATGTGCCTGAAGCTGGTGGTCTGGGCCCTGACCTGGGAAGAAGCCATGGACCGTGGCCTGCGCGCCCTCGACGACATGCGTCTGCAAGGGGTGAAGACCACTGCGGCCTACTACCAGGAAATCCTCCGCAACCCGGAATTCCGTAGCGGCCAGTTCAATACCAGCTTCGTCGAGAGCCACCCGGAACTGACCAACTACTCGATCAAGCGCAAACCCGAAGAGCTGGCCCTGGCCATCGCCGCCGCCATCGCCGCCCACGCAGGCCTATGAATTAGCAGCGGCAAGTTTTCAGCGGCAAGCAACAGCCGATTGGCTTGTTCTTGCAGCTTGTAGCTTGAAGCTCGCCGCTATGAGGAGATACCAATGACTAAAAAGATCTTCGTTACCGACACCATCCTGCGCGACGCCCACCAATCGCTACTGGCGACCCGCATGCGCACCGACGACATGCTGCCGATCTGCGACAAGCTCGACAAAGTCGGCTACTGGTCCCTGGAAGTCTGGGGCGGCGCCACCTTCGACGCCTGCGTGCGCTTCCTCAAGGAAGACCCCTGGGAGCGCCTGCGCAAACTGCGCGCGGCGCTGCCCAACACCCGCCTGCAAATGCTCCTGCGCGGGCAGAACCTGCTGGGCTATCGGCATTACAGCGACGACGTGGTCAAGGCGTTCGTGGCCAAGGCGGCGGTCAATGGCATCGATGTGTTCCGCATCTTCGACGCCATGAACGACGTGCGTAACCTGCGGGTGGCCATCGAAGCGGTAAAGGCCGCGGGCAAGCATGCCCAGGGCACCATCGCCTACACCACCAGCCCGGTGCACACTATCGAGGCCTTCGTGGCCCAGGCCAAGCAGATGGAAGCCATGGGCTGCGACTCCATCGCGATCAAGGACATGGCCGGCCTGCTGACCCCCTACGCCACCGGCGAGCTGGTCAAGGCGCTGAAGGCCGAGCAGTCGCTGCCGGTATTCATCCACTCCCACGACACTGCCGGCCTGGCCGCGATGTGCCAGCTCAAGGCCATCGAGAACGGCGCCGACCATATCGACACCGCCATCTCCAGCTTCGCCTGGGGCACCAGCCACCCGGGCACCGAGTCCATGGTCGCGGCCCTTAAAGGCAGCGAATTCGACACCGGCCTGGACCTGGAGCTGCTGCAGGAAATCGGCCTGTACTTCTACGCGGTGCGCAAGAAGTACCACCAGTTCGAAAGCGAGTTCACCGCAGTGGACACCCGGGTGCAGGTCAACCAGGTGCCCGGCGGGATGATTTCCAACCTGGCCAACCAGCTGAAAGAGCAGGGCGCGTTGAACCGCATGAACGAAGTGCTGGCCGAGATCCCGCGGGTGCGCCACGACCTGGGCTACCCGCCGCTGGTGACCCCGACCTCGCAGATCGTCGGTACCCAGGCGTTCTTCAACGTGCTGGCCGGCGAGCGCTACAAGACCATCACCAACGAAGTGAAGCTCTACCTGCAAGGCGGCTACGGCAAGGCGCCGGGCCAGGTGGACGAGCAACTGCGGCGCCAGGCCATCGGCAACGAAGAGGTGATCGACGTGCGCCCGGCCGACCTGCTGAAGCCGGAAATGACCAAGCTGCGCGGCGAAATCGGCGCCCTGGCCCATAGCGAAGAAGACGTGCTGACCTACGCCATGTTCCCGGACATCGGGCGCAAGTTCCTCGAAGAGCGCGAGGCCGGCACCCTGGTGCCGGAAGCGCTGCTGCCGATTCCCGAGGCGGGCGGCGTCAGCAAGCCGGGCGGCGAGGGCGTGCCGACCGAGTTCGTCATCGACGTGCACGGTGAAACCTACCGCGTCGATATCACCGGCGTAGGGGTCAAGGCCGAAGGCAAGCGTCACTTCTACCTGTCCATCGACGGCATGCCGGAAGAGGTGGTGTTCGAGCCGCTCAACGAATTCGTCGGCGGCGGCAGCAGCAAGCGCAAGCAAGCCAGCGAGCCGGGCCATGTGAGCACCGCCATGCCGGGCAATATCGTCGACGTGCTGGTCAAGGAAGGCGACGTGGTCAAGGAAGGTCAGGCGGTACTGATCACTGAAGCCATGAAGATGGAGACCGAAGTCCAGGCGGCCATTGCCGGCAAGGTCGTGGCCATTCACGTGGCCAAGGGCGACCGGGTCAACCCGGGCGAGATCCTGATCGAGATCGAGGGCTGAGTTCAGGCCTTCATCTGCAACTGTTTACCTCGGGGGGGCTACGGCCTCCCTTTTTTTGCCTGCAATTTGTGCGGTAAAGGGGGGGAGGGTTGAGAAAATAAAATGCTTTTTACTGCATTCTGATAGGTAGAGTTTGGTTGTTAATGCATTAAAATACATTAAATAGAATATTGAATATTAATATGTGTATTAAAATGCAGGTGTTTCAGTGTTGCGGCTGACCTTACAAATCCATCACGCAGGGGCCTGGAGCGATGCCATGACCCTGGCGTTCGAGCGGCCCGAAGCGGGCTTCGCCAGCCCCTGCCACTTCGGTTATGTGCAGCAATACCTGGTGCACAACCTCGAAGCCGTTGGCAGCCCGCTGGCCCGTTCGGTCAGTGCCCTGGTGCCCCTGGGTTGGGAGCCCTGGCGGGAAGAGCGGGCCCCGGCCTTTCTCTATGACCTGACCCCCACAGGCGCCGCCGCAGGTTCTGCCCTGGAACAGATCGGTCACGAACGGCCGGACGGCGTCAGCGCCGAGTTGTTTCTGCTGGCTCGCTGCGGCGCCGCGCCGCTGGGCAACCTGCGGATCAAGGAATCGCTGGCGGCATTGGGGCGCAGGCCACTGCGGGGTTTCTCCCGGGAGCAGGTGAGCCAGCTCGACAATCGCTTTCTCGAATATGCCCAGGAGCAGCGCGTGGCCCTGGGGGGCGCGGCCAATGACCTGCTGCTGAGCCAGGGCCGTGATGGCCTGTTCTACCCCGACGTGTTGCTCGACGATGGCGCCACGCTAGCCCATTGGCGGGTGAAGCTGCCGCGCAACCCGGCCAGCCAGCAGGATGACGACATTCTCAGGAGCGAGTTCCACTACTACCGGGCCCTGCAGCAACTGGGCATCGATACCGTTCCGGTCCAGGGGCTGGCGCTGGAAGAGGCAAGCAGGCCGAGCCTATGGATGCAGCGCTTCGACCGCCGGGTATCGGCGCAAGGGGTCGAGCGGTTGGCGCTGGAGTCGATCTATTCCCTGGCCGGGCTGGTGGGGCATGGCCAGGGCATGCGCCATACCGAGGTGCTGGGCATCCTCGCCGAACTGTGGCGAGCCACCGGCCAGGCAGCGTCGATCCCCGAACTGGTGGCGGATTATCTGCGGCGCGACCTGCTGAACAAGATCCTCGGCAACTCGGACAACCATGGCCGCAGCCTCGCGGTTATCCGCAGCGACCAGGGGGTACGGCTGGCGCCGATCTACGACTTGGCGCCCAGGGTCATGGACGCGGCAGGCATTACCCGCACCCTGAAATGGCCCGGGCGCATGGAAGTGGCCGGCGAAGTGGACTGGCGCCTGGTTTGCGCCAGCCTGAAGCCGCTGACCGATCCCGAGGCTGCCCTGGCGCGGCTGCGCGAAGACGCCGAGCGCCTGCGGGCCCTACCCGACCTGCTGAGCGCCAGCGGCCTGCCCGCGGTGACCCTGAACCATCCGCGCATTCATCTGCGCGATCTGGACCAATGCCTTAAGGAGTGGGGTTTGCGATGAACATGAGCCTGGAGCAGCGAGGCGCGCTGATCGACGAGATCCAGCAGGAACTGGCCGCCGGCCGCCTGTCCCTGGGGGATGCGGTGCGACGCCTGCGCACCGAAGTCACGGGCCTGCACCAGAGCCAGTTCGCCCGCATGTGCCGGATTTCCCTGCGCACCCTGATCCATATCGAGCACGGTGATGGCAACCCGACCCTCAAGTCACTGACCGCGGTGTTCAAGCCTTTCGGCTTGCAGATGGGCGTGGTGAAAGTGCAGAAAACCAGCCGTGCCCGTTCGTTGCTCAACTCGCTTGAGCGCCCGCTACAGCCATAACGGCAAACACATCAGGAGTGGCGAGGGAGCTTGCTCCCGCTGGGCCGCGAAGTGGCCCCAAAAATGGGCCTGCCATGCAGTCCAGCGGGAGCAAGCTCCCTCGCCACAGGTTATCTACTGGCCGCCAGGGTTTCAGCCGCGCTTGGCGTAGCCCTTGCCGTAATGCTTTTCCAACTGCGCCTGGATCAGTTCCAGGCCGATGGACAGCAGCCAGTAGATCAGCGCCGCGGTGCTCAGCATCTCGATATAGCGGTAGCTGGAACGGCCATAGGACTGGGCCAGGAACATCACCTCCCACACCCCCATCACCGAGATCAGCGACGAATCCTTGAGCATCGAGATGAACTGGTTGGTGGCCGGCGGAATGATGGTGCGCATGGCCTGGGGCAGGGTCACCTGCCAGAAGATCACCCGGTCACTCATGCCCAGGGCCAAGGCCGCCTGGCGCTGGCCGTGGGGCACGCCGAGGATGCCGGCGCGGAAGATCTCGCTGAGGTAGGCGCCGTAGTTCAGCGACAGGGCGATGATCCCGGCCGTGATGGCGCCCGGTACCACCCCCAACTGCGGCAGGCCGAGGTAGATCAAGAGGATCTGGATCAGCAGCGGCGTGCCGCGAAAGAACGAGGCATAGAAGCTGGCGATGCCGAACCCCACGGCGCTGGACGACAGCCGTGCCAGCGCGGTGGCAAAGCCCAGCAGCGACGAGGCGACCATGGAGCAGGCGCAAAGGAACAGGGTCAGCGCCGCGCCCTGGAGAAAACCGCTGGGGGACAGGTGCAGGCCGATCAGGTTCGGCAGCTTGTCGAGGATGATCGAGAACTTCAGCTCGAACCCCAGGAAGAAGCTGGCGAACAACCCCAGCAACACCGCCCAGGTCAGGTACAGGCGAGTACGAAAGCCCAGCAGGCGCCTGAAGCGCGATTCGGCCTCGGGCGCGGGGGGTGGTGTATAGGCAGTCATTGGCTGATATCGGCGCCGATCCACTTCTGCGAGAGCCGGCTCAGGGTGCCGTCCTGCTTCAGCTGGGCGAACACCTCACGCACCTTGGCGTTCCACTGCGCATCGCCTTTCTCGATGGCCACCGAGTTGGGCTCGGCGTACAGCGGCTCGCCGGCCAGCTTGAAGCGCGAGTCCTGGTTCAGGCGCGGTTGCGCGGTTACCAGGTTGGTAAGGATTGCATCCAGGCGCACGCCGGGGCCCAGGCCGAGGTCCTGGAAGGCCACGTTGTCGGTGTCGTAGGGGGCGATCTGCACGTTCTCGAAGGGGTATTGCAGCTGGGTGTCCTCGGCCCCCTCGATCACCAGGTTCTTGTTCAGGTAGCCCTCGTAGCTGGACGCCGCGGTGAGGCCGACCTTCTTCTGGCTCAGGTCCTGGGCGCCGTGAATACGCTCATCCTTGGCGTTGACCACTATCACCGCCGGCGAAGCGTAGTACTGCACCGGGAAGTCGAAGACTTCGGCGCGGGCCTTGCTCGGGGTCATGGAGCAGATGCAGATGTCGTAGCGCCCGCTCCAGTGGCCGGCGGCGATCACGTCCCAGGAAGGTGTCTCCAGGCGCAGCTTGACCCCGAGCTTGTCGGCCACCGCCTTGGCCACCTCGACATCGAAGCCGTCCAGCTGGTTCTGCTCGTTGAGGAAGGAGAAGGGCGGATAGCTTTCCATCAACACCCCCACCAGCTCTTTCTTCTGCTCGATACGCTCCAGGGTGGTGCCGGCGAAGGCTTGGGAAGAGGCGGCGAGAAGGCCAAGGCCGAGGGCCAGCAGGGGTTTGAAATTCATCGGAAACCTGACTGAAAAAGAGTTGTTATTAACTGAATGGTGCGTATTTAATAGTTATAAGAACGACTCCGGTAGTGAGTTATTTTCATAAGCATATGAGCGAAAAGCATATGGGCGCAGGCAAGGCGGTAATTCTGGATGGCGGTATGGGTCGTGAACTGCAGCGCCGTGGTGCGCCGTTCCGGCAACCCGAGTGGTCGGCCCTGGCGTTGAGCGAAGCGCCCGAGGCGGTGCAGGCGGTGCACGCGGCCTATATCGATAGCGGGGCCCAGGTGATCACCAGCAACAGTTACGCGGTGGTGCCGTTCCATATCGGCGAGCAGCGCTTTGCCGCTGAAGGCCAGGCCCTGGCCGCCCTGGCCGGCGAGCTGGCGCGCCGTGCGGTGCAGGCTTCCGGCAAGCCGGTGCGGGTGGCGGGGTCGTTGCCGCCACTGTTCGGTTCCTATCGCCCGGATCTGTTCGATGCCGCACGGGCCGCGGAGCTGCTGCAGCCGCTGGTCACGGGCCTGGCGCCCCATGTCGACCTGTGGCTGGCGGAAACCCAGAGCGCCATCGTCGAGGCGCGGGCCATTCACAGTGGCCTGCCCAAGGACGGCAAGCCGTTCTGGTTGTCCTTCACCCTGAAGGACGAAGAGGTCGATGAAGTGCCGCGCCTGCGCTCCGGTGAAACAGTGGCTGAAGCGGCGGCGGTAGCGGCCGAACTCGGGGTGCAGACCCTGCTGTTCAATTGCAGCCAGCCAGAAGTCATCGGGGCGGCGGTGGACGCGGCCCGTGAAACGTTCGAGCGCCTGGGTGTGCAGATCGATATCGGCGTGTACGCCAACGCCTTCCCGCCGCAGCCCGAGGATGCCACCGCCAACGATGGCCTGTGCCCGCTGCGCGAAGACCTGGACCCGCCGGGCTACCTGCGCTGGGTGGCCGACTGGCACCAGCGCGGTGCCAGTCATATCGGCGGGTGCTGCGGCATCGGCCCGGAGCATATTGCGGTGTTGGCGCAGCAGTTGGGTTAACCACAGCACTGGTAGGAGCCGGCTTGCCGGCGAAAGGGCCTTCAAGCCTTGCGCCGCCCGGCCAGCTCTTACGCGAGGCATGGGCGGCGAAAAAGCCCTCTAGCCGCGGCACTCCGCCAGTGTCTTGAGCTGCCCCGAACCGCTCTGGTTCTCATCGCTGAGCCACCGCTCGAACCCCCGGGCGATGGCCGGCCATTCCGAGTCGAGAATCGAGAACCACGCGGTATCCCGGTTCTGCCCCTTGGCCACCATATGCTGGCGAAACACCCCTTCAAAACTGAAGCCCAAGCGCTCCGCGGCATAGCGTGAGCGGCCATTGGCGTTGTTGCATTTCCACTCCAGGCGCCGGTAGCCCATGGCGAAGGCTTCCCTGGCCAGCAGGTACACTGCTTCGGTGCTCTTGGGCGAGCGCTGCATGGCCGCGCCGAAGGTCACGTGGCCGATCTCGATCCGGCCGTGCACCGGCACGATCGACATCAGGCTGATGAGGCCCTGCACCTGGCCGCTGGCACTGTCGATCACGCTGAAGAAATACGGGTCGCTGGCCGCCGCGTGGCCCGCCAGCCAGGTGTCGAACACCGGGCGTTCGGGGTAGGGGCCGTAAGGCAGGTAGTCCCACAGCTTGGGGTCGGCGCCAGGGCCTTGCAGGGCTTGGAACAACTGATCGCCGTGGCGTGCCGGGTCAAGGCGTTCCAGGCGGATGAAGCGCCCTTCCAGCAGCGTGGCCGAAGGCGCCGGGGCGCCTTTCCAGTCGGCAAGGGAGATAGACATGTGAAGGCTCCTAGAGGGCTTAAAGGGCTTTGCGGAATTGGATGAAGCCGGGGCGCTCGGCAATCCGCTCATACAGCTGGATGGCCGTGGCATTGGTTTCATGGGTCAGCCAATGGACCTTGGCGCAACCGTCCTTCTTCGCCTGGGCATAGACGAACTCGATCAACTGCCGGCCCACGCCGGTGCCGCGCTGCTCCGGGGCCACCAGCAGGTCCTGCAGGTAGCAGGCGTTCTCGATGCTCCAGTTGGAGCGGTGGTAGATGAAATGCACCAAGCCCACCGCACGCTCGCCGTCCCAGGCCAGGGCGGCGTGGGTGGGCTCGCGCTCGTCGAGCAGGCGCTGCCAGGTGCTCTGGGTCACGTCGTCCGCCAGCTCGGTTTGGTAGAAGCGCAGGTAGGCCTGCCACAGTGGCAGCCAGGCGGCCTTATCGGCGGCGGTAACGGGGCGGATCTGGCTCATGCAATCTCCTGTTGTTGTTCTGGATGGAAAGCTAGGGCATCAACTGGGCCAGCTGGCGGTCACGCAGGTCGCTGCTGGCCGCCAAGCCTTCACGCACCCCGGCGCTGTCCTCGGCGCTGCGGTTCTGGCTGAGCTTGCGCTTGCCCTCCAGGCGCTGGATCGGCAGGGCGAAGCCGACAATGGCCCGCAGCATGCCATCGATATAGTCGGCGGGGGCGTCTTCCACCTTCCATGGCTGCTTGCGGCCGGCCTCGTGGCGATCGGTCAGGGCGCTGACCAGGTTCAGCAGGCGGTGCGGGTCGTTGAACACCTCTGGGCGGCCATAGGCATGCACCGCCACGTAGTTCCAGGTGGGCACCACTTTGCCGTGCTCGGCCTTGCCCGGGTAGAACGCCGGGCTGACGTAGGCGTCCGCGCCGCTGAAGATCACCAGTGCCTCCGCGCCGCCGGCCAGTTCCGCGCATTGCGGGTTGGCCTTGGCCAGGTGCCCATAGAGGGTGCCATTGGGGCCCTGCTCGGGGCTCAGCAGCAGCGGCAGATGGCTGGCCTGCAAGCCTTGCGCGCCCCAGGTCACCAGGGTGGCCAGGCGGCAGTCGTGGATCACGCCGTGCAGGCGGGCGAGGTCTTCATCGGCGAAAGCGCGGGGTAGGTACATGAAAAAAATCCTTGGCGAGTGGCTGCATCCTAGGCAGGCTAATGGTTCGTTGTAAGAGCCATCTGTGGTCTATTTCATGGGTCCAATCCCCGAGTGAAGCGCGATGAACAGTGCATTGCCGCCGCTGTCTTTCAACCCTGCCGGCATCGAGCTGGATCGCCGCCAGGGCCTTAGCCGCCAGCTGTATCAGGCCCTGCGCCTGCGGGTGCTGGATGGCCGCCTGGCCAGCGGCACGCGCCTGCCGGCCAGCCGCGACCTGGCGGCGGCCCTGGGGATTTCCCGCAACAGTGTGGTGCGCGCCTATGACCAGCTGTATGCCGAAGGCTTTATCGAGGGCCGGGTCGGCGATGGCACCTATGTGGCTCAATTGCCGGAAACCCGGTTGCCGATCAAAAAACTATCCACAAAAGTATCCACAGGGTTTTCAACAGGCTTACCCACAGGTTTATCCACAAAATCCACGGATTTACCTGGAATTACATCCAGTAAAGTTATCCACAGCAGCGGTTTGCAGCGCCTGCAAAAGCATCATTTGAGTACCCCGCCCAGTGGTCCGCCGCGGGCTTTTCGGGTGGGCGTACCGGCCTTCGATCTGTTCCCGTTCGAGGTCTGGGCCAAGCTGAATGCGGCTTTCTGGCGCAAGCCGGACCTGCATCAGCTGTGTTATGGCGATGCGGCTGGCGATGCACGCCTGCGCAGCCTGATTGCCGCCTACCTGCGCAGTGCCCGTGGCTTGCAATGCACCGCTGAACAAATTGTGATCACCTGCGGTGCACAACAGGGCATTAGCCTTTGTGCACAGTTGCTGGTGGAACCCGGGGATGCCGTGGCGGTGGAAAACCCCGGCTATCGCGCTGCGGGCCACGCCTTCGCCATGGCCGGGGGGCAACTGCGCGGTGTGGCGGTGGATCAGGAGGGCATCGATTGCCGCCAGCTGGAGCAACTGGACAACTGCCGGCTGGCCTATGTGACCCCCTCTCACCAGTACCCCACGGGGGTGATCATGAGCCTGGCCCGGCGCCTGGAACTGCTGGCCTGGGCTGAGCGCAAGCAGGGCTGGATAGTCGAGGACGACTACGACGGCGAGTACCGCTACAGCGGCGCGCCCCTGGCCCCGCTGGCGGCGCTGGACCGCCAGGGGCGGGTGATCTACGTCGGCACCTTCGGCAAGGTGGCGTTCCCGGCGCTGCGTCTGGGTTACCTGGTGCTGCCGCCGAACCTGGTGCAGCCCTTCGCCCAGCGCCGGGCGGTGGATGTGCGGCATTCCGAGGTCAGCACCCAGGCGGTGATGGCCGAGTTCATGGCCGCCGGGCATTTCCAGCGGCATATCCGCCGCATGCGCCGGGCGGCCCTGAGCCGGCGCAATACACTGCTGGCCGGTTGGCCCCAGGCAATCGCAGGTGTCGGGTCCTTGCCCACGGTGGCCGCCGGATTGCACCTGACGGTGACGGTGGACAGCCTGGCGCGGGAGCGCGAGCTGCTGGAACAGGCCGCCGGCGTGGAGGTCGAGATCAATGGCCTGAGCAGCTACTGGCTCCCCGAAACCACCTTGCCCGAGGACCGCCGGGCCGGCCTGGTGCTGGGCTTTGCCGCCGTGCCCGAGGCGGCTATCGAGGACGCCCTGGGCCGCCTGCGTCGGGCCTGGCGGGTCTGACGGGGTATACTCGCGGCCCTTTAAACCGGGGAACCCTCATGAACCAGACCCTCTCCGTGGCGCCTGAACGCAGGTTCGCTGCCCCGCTGTTCGCCCTGTTGCTGTTGGTGGCCGGGGCCCTGTTCCTGCAAGTCCAGGTCGGTGCGCGGCAGGTATTGCTGCTGCTATTGGGCGCTGCCCTGGGCCTGACCCTCTACCACGCGGCGTTTGGCTTCACCTCGGCCTGGCGGGTGTTTATCCGCGACCGGCGCGGTGCCGGCCTGCGGGCGCAGATGGTCATGCTGGCGCTGGCGGTGTTGCTGTTCTTCCCGGCACTGGGGGCCGGCAGCCTGTTTGGCCAGCCGGTGGTGGGGCTGGTGGCGCCGGCCGGGGTGTCGGTGATCTTCGGCGCCTTTATCTTCGGCATCGGCATGCAACTGGGCGGTGGCTGCGCCTCGGGCACCTTGTTCACCGTGGGCGGCGGCAATGCGCGGATGCTGGTGACCCTGGCGTTTTTCATCTGCGGTTCGCTGATCGCCACCCATCATGTGGACTGGTGGTTCGCCTTGCCGTCGCTGCCACCGATCTCCATCGTCCAGAGCTTCGGCGTGGGCCCGGCCATGGGCCTGAGCCTGTGCCTGTTCGCGCTGATCGCGGTGCTGACCCAGGCCCTGGAAAAGCGCCGCTACGGCAGCCTTGAGGCACCCGTGAGCAGCCAGCATCAAGGCTGGCGCCGGCTGCTGCGCGGGCCCTGGCCGCTGGTCTGGGGCGCGGTAGCCCTGGCCCTGTTGAATTTCGCCACCCTGGCCTTGGCCGGTCGCCCCTGGGGCATCACCTCGGCCTTTGCCTTGTGGGGCGCGAAAGTCGCCAGCGGGCTGGGGGTGGACGTGGGCAGCTGGGTGTTCTGGCAGGGCGCGGCGAATGCCAAGGCCCTGGCGGCGCCGGTGTGGCAGGACATCACCAGCGTCATGGACATCGGCATCGTGCTGGGGGCCTTGCTGGCGGCGGGGCTGGCAGGGCGCTTCGCCCCGAGCCTGAAGATCCCTACCCGGTCCCTGGTGGCGGCGGTGATCGGCGGGCTGCTGCTGGGCTATGGTTCGCGCCTGGCCTACGGCTGCAACATCGGCGCCTATTTCAGTGGCATTGCCTCCGGCAGCCTGCATGGCTGGCTGTGGCTGGTAGCGGCCTTTATCGGCAACGGCGTGGGCGTGCGCCTGCGGCCCTTGTTCTTCGCCGAAGAACGCACGGCCCAAGGCCTCACCGGCTGCTAACCCGCCTTGTCGTGGTGAGGGAGCTGGCTCCCGCTCGGGCGCGCAGCGGCCGTAAAACCGGCTAACGCGGTGTGTCAGGCCGAAGCGGATAGCCGCTTCTGGGCTGGCTGCGCCATCCAGCGCGAGCAAGCCACAGGGGGCGACTGCGCACTGTGCTTTTTTTGTGGCGAGGGAGCTGGCTCCCGCTCGGGCGCGCAGCGGCCGTAAAACCGGCTATCGCGGTGTGCCAGGCCGAAGCGGGTAGCCGGTCTTGGGCTGGCTGCGCCATCCAGCGCGAGCAAGCTCGCTCGCCACAGGGGGCGGTTGCGACTGTGCTTTTTTTGTGGCGAGGGAGCTTGCTTCCGCTCGGGCGCGCAGCGGCCGTAAAGCCGGCTATCGCGGTGTGTCAGGCCGAAGCGGGTAGCCGGTCTTGGGCTGGCTGCGCCATCCAGCGCGAGCAAGCTCGCTCGCCACAGGGGGACGATCAGGTGCCTGATTTGATCTTGGTCCAGGCCCGGGTCCGTGCCCGCTCGGCATCACGGGGCAGCGGCTGCAGGGTGTACAGGGTGCTCATGGCCGCCGCCGTCGGGTACAGGTTGGGGTTGTTGCGGATCGAAGGGTCCACCCGCTCGGTGGCGTCCTTGTTCGGGTTGGGGTAACCGACAAAGTCGCTCACCGGGGCAATCACCTGGGGTTGCAGCAGGTAGTTGATAAAGGTGTAGGCGTCTTGCGGGTTCTTGGCACCCTTGGGAATGGCCAGCATATCGAACCAGATCGGCGCGCCTTCCTTGGGCAAGCGCATGTCCACTGTTACCCCGTTCTTGGCCTCCTTGGCCCGGTTGGCGGCCTGGGAGAAGCTCCCCGAATAACCCACCGCCACGCAGATATCGCCATTGGCGATGTCGGCCATGTACTTCGACGAGTGGAAGTAGGTGATGTACGGGCGGATCTTCAGCAGCAGCGCCTCAGCCTTCTCGTAATCCGCCGGCTGCTTGCTGTTGGGGTCCAGGCCCAGGTGCTGCAGGGCCAGGGGCAGGATTTCCGATGGCGAGTCCAGCAGGGCCACGCCGCACTGCTTGAGCTTGCTGATGTTCTCTTCCTTGAAGATCAGGTCCCAGCTGTCCACGGGTGCCTGGTCGCCTAGGGCGGCCTTGACCTTGTCCGGGTTGAAGCCGATCAGGATGGTGCCGTACATGTAGGGCACGGCGAACTGGTTGCCCGGGTCATTGGCCTCGATCAGCTTCATCAGCTTGGGGTCCAGGTGGTTCCAGTTGGGCAGCTTGCTGCGGTCCAGGGGCTGGAACACCCCGGCCTCGATCTGCTTGGCCAGGAACACGTTGGACGGCACCACCACGTCATACCCGGAATTGCCGGTGAGCAGCTTGGCTTCCAGGGCCTCGTTGGTGTCGAAGATGTCGTACACCAGCTTCACCTGGCTGTTCTGCGCCTTGAAGTCGTCCAGGGCCTTGGGGGTGATGTAGTCGAACCAGTTGTACACCCGCAGGGTGCGTTCCTCGGCCTGGGCGGCAGTGCCCAGCAGGCTGGCGCAGAGGGCGGGAAGGAGCAAGCGTTGGAGTCTTTTCATGCTGCGAATCCCTCATTGGGCGCTTTGAAAGCCTTCGAGAACGTTGACGGCGTTGATGCCAATTTCTGCCACTGCGTAACCGCCTTCCATCACGAACAGCGTCGGCTTGCCGAGGGCGGCGATGCGCTTGCCCATGGCCAGGTAGTCCGGGCTGTCGAGCTTGAACTGGGAGATCGGGTCGTCCTTGAAGGTGTCCACGCCCAGGGACACCACGATGACCTCGGCGTCATGGCGCTGGATCTCGTTGCAGGCCTGCTCCAGGGCCGCGCTCCACACTTCCCAGCCGCTGCCGGCGGCCAGCGGGTAGTTGAAGTTGTAGCCTTCACCTGCACCTTCGCCGCATTCGTCGGCGTAGCCCAGGAAGAACGGAAACTCGGCTTCCGGGTGGCCGTGGATCGAGGTGAAGAGCACGTCGCTGCGCTCGTAGAAGATCGACTGGGTGCCGTTGCCGTGGTGGTAGTCGACGTCGAGGATCGCCACCTTGGCGTGGCCCTGGTCGAGGAAGGCCTGGGCGGCGATGGCGGCGTTGTTCAGGTAGCAGTAGCCGCCCATCAGGTCGCCAGCGGCGTGGTGTCCCGGTGGCCGGCACAGGGCGAAGGCACTGTGGGCGCCGCGCTGGATCGCCGCCTGGGCGGTGAGCGCCACTTGCGCCGCGCTGTAGGCGGCCTGCCAGGTGCCGGCGGTGATCGGTGCGCCGCCGTCGAAGCTGTAGTAGCCGAGCTGGCCGTGCAGGCTGCTGGGAATCACGCTGCGCAGGGTGCGTGCCGGCCAGGTGTAGGGCAGCAGGTCGCCGTCGATGCCCTGGGCGGCCCAGCGTTCCCAGGCGCCCTGGAAGAACTCCAGGTAGGCGCGGCTGTGGATGCGTTCGATGGGGGCCAGGCCAAAGTCCCGGGGCGCCTCGACCGGCCCCAGGTTGCGGTGCTTGACCCGCTCCAGCACATGGTCGGCCCGGGAGGGCATTTCGAAGCAGGGCATCAGTTGCCCGTCGATCAGTTCACAGCGGCCATGGTGCAGGTGGTGATCGTCCGAGTAGATCGTCAGCATATTGTTGTTCTCCGCAGGCTGATTCAGTGCTTCACAGTCTTGCGGGGCGCAGGGATTCGGAGAACGGCAGGAGCGGCCAAAAGGGGATTGATCTGGCCAACGTGTGTGACCGAAATTCGCCCCTCAAAGAGGCGCGGCGCCCCATTGCGGGGCGCCATGGGGTTCAGCTGGCGGGCGGGGCGGGCACAAAGCGCTGCAGCACCTTGAGCATGTCCTCGCGTTTTCTCCGGGCGATGGCTTCGAGCAAGATCGCGTAGCCCTTTTTCTCGCAGTGCTGGCCGACATTGGGGTCGGCGCCTTTCTCCAGCAGCAGGGTGAACAGGTCCAGGGTGTCCTGCAGGCTGACGGAGGGCGAAGGGGCGTCGGCGGAGGTCTTGTCGGCGACCAGCGTCAGCAGGCTTTCGCCCACCTGCTGGTTGTAGCAGATGCCGCGGCCGTAGCTTAGGTTGAGGTTGGCACCGGCCTCTATCAGCTGCTTCATGGCCACGTAGTTGTTGCCCGAGTAGGCCCGGTACAGTGCGGTTTCGCCATCATCCTTGCTGCGCAGGTCGAGGTTCTGCGGGTATTGCAGCAGCCAGGTGAAGCCTTGCAGGCTGCGCTTCTGCTCGGCCATCAGCATCAGCGGCGTCACGCCCTGGCTGTCGGGTTCGTCGATGGCGACGCCGGCCTCGATCAGGAATTTCAGGCGCCCGCCCTGGCTCAGGTCGGGGCTGTCGCCGAGGTCGCGGCGCATGGCCAGGGTGGCCAGGGTGCTCCGGTTGTACAGGCCGCTGGTGTGGGCGCCGTGCTCCAGCAGCAGCCGGGCGATGTCCAGGCGCGGGGTGTCCAGGGCATGCAGCAGGGCGCTGCGACCGTCCTCGGCCATGACTTCACCGCTGATCCCGCTGGCCAGCAGGCGCTGCACTGCGGCCTGGTCGCCGGCATCCACGGCGGCCACCAGCGGCCAGAAGGCCTGGCACGCCTGCGGGTTGGCGGCGTTCAGGCCCAGGCGCTGCAGCACCCGGGGCGGGATGCTCATCTGGCGTTGCAGGCGCAGGCCGCAATACACCCGATAACCCTCGATGGCCCGGCCCTGATGGGCGTTGTCCCCCGGCCGCTGTTCGAACAGCGCCCAGTCCAGGTCCGCCAGGTTGAGGTAGGTCGGCATGCGTCCAGGGTCGCGGCGCAGCACTTCCTGGAGCCAGGGGCGGGCCGTTTGCAACTGGCCGGCCTCGCTGGCCCAGAAGGCGATGTCATTCAGCAGGCCAGCGTATTCCCGACGGTCGCCGGCGATGCTGCGAAAGTCATGGGTGACGAAGAAGTCCTCCACCTCGCGGATGCCCGGCAGTTTGTCCTTGGCCGTGCGCAGCTGCTCGTGCAGCCCGCGGAACTCTTTCCAGAGGCTGTCCGGGTTCGGGGCTGGTGCCGGCACGTAGGCGTTGAGGGTGATCGGCCCGCTGCCGCGGGTGAAGGGGCGGAACCACGGCGGGAATGTCTCCAGGGCCTGCAACCACTGCTGGCCGGTTTCCTCGCTGATGGCTTGCAGCGGGGTGAACTCCATCTGGCTCAGGTCCTGGCGGTGACTGATGGCCAGCAGCGGGTGCTGTGGATCGCGCTGGTCGATCAGCAGGTAGCGTTCGCTGAGTTGCCACTCGGAGGGCTCCTTGCACTGGAAGCTCAGGGGCGTGAGGCTGATGCCGGGGACCAGGGTATTGCTCGTGGGCCAGATGTCGCTGACTTGGATGTCATAACCCGGGGTCACGCAGACCCGCAGCTCCTTGGGGCTGAACAGCGCCATCGGTGGCGACTTGTAGACCCGCTGCCGGTACTGCAGGTCCTGATAGGCATTGAAGTAGAACAGCCCGCGGTACTGGCTCAGGACAATCCGCAGCGGCACCCGCGCCAGGCCCGGCAGGGGGAACGGCTTGAGCTCCAGGGTGGCGGTTTCCGGGTAGTCGAGGACGAAGCTGCGGCGCATGCCCGACCATTTGATCCAGGCCAGGTCCATGTCGAAGGCCTGGGCCGCCGGGGCGCCAGCCAGCAGTGCCAGCGCCAGGCCAAGCCCGCGAATGCCGATGCGCCGGGCGATGGCGCCTGAGAATAGGTTCAACGTTGCAGTCCCTTGCCGGTACAAAGCCCGGCAATGTAATGCAATCGGCGGTTTTCTGCCGGGCTTTGTATCAGGCCCGGCGCAGCGGGTTCGGCGTCACGCCTCAAAGTCGAAACGCGGTGGGCGCCGGCACCCCATAGCCTTGCAGCACCTTGAGCATATCGTCGCGCTTGCGGCGGGCGAGGATCTCCAGCAGCCAGGTGTAGCCGTTGTTCCCGCAGTAGCGGCCGACGTTGGGATCGGCGCCTTTTTCCAGCAGCAGGGTGAACATCTCCAGGCTCTCTTGCTGGCTGACCCAGGGCTTGATGACGTCGGGGGAGCCCTGTTCGGCGACGATCATCAGCAGGCTTTGGCGAATGGGCTGCTTGTCGCAAAAGTCGCGGCCATAGCTCAGGTTGAGGTTGGCACCGGCCGCCACCAGTTGCCGGGCAGCGGCGTAGTTGCCGCCCCTTAGCGCCAGGAACAGTGCCGTCTCGGCGTCCGGTCCGCTGCGCTTATTAAGGTTCTGCGGGTGCTGCAGCAGCCAGTTGAAGCGCTCGATGTCGTCGCGATTCTTGGCCATTTCCTGGAGTGCGGTGCCGCCCCGGGCATCCTGCTCGTCGATGGCGGCGCCGGCCTGCAGCAGGAAATTCAGGCGTGTGGCCTGCTTCAGGTCCGGGTTGTCCCTGAGGTCGCGACGCATGGCCAGCACCACCTGGGTGCTGCCGTTGTACTGGCCGCCGGGGCGGGCACCATGGGCCAGCAGCAGCCGGGCGATGCCCAGGTTGGGGGTGTCCAGTGCATGCAGCAGCGCCGGGCGACCATCGTCGGCGATGACGTCGCCGCGCAGGCCGTTCTGCAGCAGGCGCCGGACTTCGGCCTCGTCGCCGGCATCCACCGCTGCCACCAGCGGCCAGGAACCCTGGCAGGCCTGCTCGCTGGCAGCTTCCAGGCCCAGGCGTTGGCTCACCCTGGCGGGCACCCCGAGCTGGCGTTGCAGGCGCAGCCCGCAGTACAGCCGATAGTTCTCCATGGCCCGCCCCAGGTGCACGGAATTCATCGGCTCCTTTTCGTACAGGCGCCAGTCCAGGTCCGCCAGATTCAGGTAGGTGGGCATGCGTTTGGGCTCGCGGCGCAGTACGTACGCCAGCCAGGGCCGTGCGCTCTGCAGCTGGCCGGCTTCGGTGGCCCAATAGGCGATGTCGTTGAGCAGGCCGGGGTAGGTACTCCGCTCGGGGGCGATAGCGCGAAAGTCATGGCGGGTGAAGAACGCTTCCACCCGGGCGATCCCTGGGGCCTTGTCCTTGGCACTGCGCAATTGCCCGTGCAACTGGCGGAACTCTGTCCAGGCCTGCTCCGCGCTGGGCCCGGGCGCATAGGGCTTGACCGTCAGTTGGCCGGTGCCGGCATCAAAGGGTTCCAGCAACTTCGGATACTTCTGCAGGGCCTTGAGCCATTGCTGCTGGAGCTCGGGGCTGATCGGTTGCTGGGGGGTGAAGTCGATCTGTGCCTCGCCCTGGCGATGACCGATGGCCAGCAATGGCCGCAAGGGGTCGCGGCTGTCCACCAGCAGGTAGCGATTGCTCAGCTGCCAGCCCGGGCTCTGGCAGTCGAAGCTGAGTTTGGTCAGGCTCAGGGCGGATTCCAGCTGGTTGCCCTTCGGCCAGTTGTACGTTACCGCGATGGGGCGTTGCTCCGGCTCGCAGGCCTGTAGCTCCTGGGCGTTGAACAGCGGCAGGGGCGGCGATTTGTAGACCCGCTGGCGGTACTGCGCATCCTCATAGGCGTTGAGATAGAACAGCCCGTGGTACTGGCTGAGGATCACCCGCGCTGGCACCTGAGCTAGCCCCGGCAGGGGGAACGGCTCGAGTTGCAGGGTGGCGGTTTCCGGGTCGTCCAGGAGGATGCTGCTCTGCATCTCCCACCAGCGGATCTTCGACAGGTCGAAGGCCTGGGCGGCGGGTGCGCCCGCCAGCAGCGCCAGTGCCAGGTACAGCCCGCGGATGCCAATGCGCCGGGCGATGGCGCCTGTGGGTAAGTTCAACGTTGCAGTCCCTTGCCGGTAGAAAGTTCGGCAATGTAATGCAATCGGCGGTTTTCTGCCGTAATGCCGTTCATCCGAGGGCGAGGGCCTTGGCTGTGTTGGACGGCATAGGCGATGGGTTTGGGGCCGCTTCGCGACCCGGCGGGAGCAAGCTCCCTCGCCACAGGTTGGGTTGGCGCTTAGCTGAACGGCATTTTTCAGGGGCGGAACTGGCTGGGCGCCACGCCGCTCCAGCGGATGAAGGCATGGCGAAAGCTCGCGGTTTCGCTGAAGCCCAGGGCCTCGGCAATCTGGTAGATCGGCAACTGGTCTTCGCAGAGCATCTGCTTGGCCCGCTCGAAGCGCAGCTCATCGAGCAGTTCCTGATAGCTGCAACCCAGGTCCCGCAGGTGGCGGCGCAAGGTGCGGGCCGAGCAGTTCATCTGCTGCGCCAGCCCCTCCAGCCCCGGCGCGGCATCCAGCTGCGCCGCCAGCAACTGGCGGATGCGCCCGAGCCAGGCCTGGCGCCCGGTGAACTCGGTGTTCTGCTTGCGGCAGCGCTCGGCGATGGCCTGGTGGGTGATCACGTCCGCCAGGGGCAGGGGCTGTTCGAGCCAGCGCCGGTCGAAGGCGAAGGCATTGCTGCAAGCGTCGAATTGCAGCGGGCAGTCGAAGGGCTCTTGGTAGCGCTGCTGATAGTCCGGCGCCGGATAGTCGAAGCGCGCCCCGAGCAGCGGCAGCGGGTGCCCCAGCAAGTCGTCGCAGATGACCTTCATCGACACCAGGCAGAACTCGGTATTGAACGCGGCCAGGGCCGGGCTTTCGCGGTAATCGGCGGCGGTCAGCCAGATGCGTGGGCCGTCACTTTGCAGGCTGAGCTGGAAAAGTGTTCCCAACAGCGCCGGATAGTGCAGCGCCAAGCGCAAAGCGTCACCTAAGGTGGCACTGGTGAGCAGCGCGTAGCCGAGCATGCCGTAGGACGACACATGCATGCGCCGCCCCAGTTCCAGGCCGATATCCCGTTGCAGGGCCACCGCGTTGGCGCACACCAGCAGCTCTTGATTGGTGGTGATGCGGGTGTCGGCGCGGCTCAGGTCGGCGGCGTTGATGCCGCTGCCGGCCAGCAGCGCGTCACTGTGCTGGCCCTGTTCCTTGAAGGTGTTGAGCACCAGCGAAACCGCATTGAGGGTGGTGAGGTGCGAGTGCAGCATGCGCAGATTCCAGCCTGGGGAAGACCGGTAAGAGGAGCAAGTTGCATGCCGCCTACCGATGCAGGGGGCTGTAGTGAGGCTACTGCATCGCCCGGCGCGCCACCGATGGCGACGCCGGACAGTGCTGTTTGTGGCGAGGGAGCTGGCTCCCGCCCGGGCGCGCAGCGGCCGTAAAGCCAGCTATCGCGGTGTGTCAGGCATAGGCGGGAAGCCGCTGTTGGGCTGGCTGCGCCATCCAGCGCGAGCAAGCTCGCTCGCCACTAGGGGCGGTTGTGGGTCAGGCCAGTTCGCCGCACAGGTCCAGTTCCACCAGGCGTCGCACCTGGTCGGTGTCCAGCCCGGCGCCCAGCAGGGCATTGAGCTTGCCGAAGGCCGCTTCCCGGGTCATGCCGCCACCGGACAGCACGCCCACGCCACGCAGGCGGCTGCCGGCTTCGTAGATATCCAGCTCCACACCGCCTTCATGGCACTGGGTCACCGCGACCACCACGATGCCTTGCTCCCGAGCGCGCTGCAGGCTGGCCAGGAATGCCGGGTTGTCGCTGGGGCCGGTGCCGCTGCCAAAGCACTCCAGCACCAGGGCCTGGATTCCGCTGGCGAGCACGCCATCCAGCAGTTCGGCGCCGATGCCGGGGAACAGCGGCAGCACGCCGACCTTGGCCAGTTGCTTGGCCTGGCGGTAGTCCAGCGCCGCAGGAATGGCCGAGGCCTTGCTGCCACCGCCATTGCGTTGCAGGGCGGCGAAGGGATGGCGGCCGAAGCTGCGGATCTTCGCGCAACGGGTCGGTGCCAGCAGCTCGCCGTGGAAGTACAGGTGCACCCCCGGCGCCAGGCCTTGGCCCAGGGCCAGCAGCGAGCCGCTGAGGTTTTCCCAGGCGTCGCTGTCGGGCACGCCGGCCGGCAGCATCGAGCCGGTGAACAGCACCCGGGCCGGCAGCCCCAGAAGTTGGAAGCTCATGGCGGCGGCGCTGTAGGCCAGGGTGTCGGTGCCGTGCAGCACCAGCACGCTGTCGCAGCCCTGGTCCACGGCCTCGACCACCGCTGCGCGCAGGCGCTGCCAGTAATCGGGGGTCATGTTGGCGCTGTCGATCAGCGGCGCCATCTCGCGAAAGCGCCAGGCCGGCACCACCAGCTCGGGCTGGCTGGCGAGGTAGTCGCGCATCCGCACGTCGAAACCGGAGGCCGGGGCCAGGCCGTCGGCGCTGGCTTGCATGCCGATGGTGCCACCGGTGTAGAGCACCATGACGTGCTGGGCGGCAGGGTAGGTCGAAGGGTTCATGGGATTCTCCGAAACGCTGAGTTCCTGTGGGAGCGGGCCAGCCCGCTCGCACATTTATCGCACTGTAACCGACGGGCGCAGGGGATGCGCCCGTCGTTCACCCGTCAGCGTTGCGCTGCGGGTACGCCTTGCGGCTCGGCCTGGGCGGTGGCCGCAGGTTCGGCGGGCCAGGCCTTCAGGTCCAGGTCCAGGTCGGCGAACTTGCTCGAGTCGAACACCGGCTGGTCGACGCCGGCGCGGCGCTGCTGGTCGTAGTCGCGCATTACCCGCATGCCGACCTTGAACAGCATGGCCAGGGCTATCAGGTTGACGAAGGCCAGGCAGGTCATGGTGATGTCGGCGAAGGCAAATACGGTCGACAGGTCCTGCATCGAACCCCAGATCACCAGCGCCAGCACCAGGCCGCGGAAAGTCATCAGCGCAGCGCGGTTGCGGGTGAGAAACTGCAGGCTGTTCTCGCCCAGGTAGTAGTTGTAGAGGATGCAGGTGAAGACGAACAGCGACAGCGCGACGCTGACGAACATGCGACCCCAGTCACCCACCACGGCGGCCAGCGAGTTCTGGGTCAGGACGATGCCGTCACCTTCGAAGCCCGGGGTGTAGAAGCCCGACAGCAGGATCAGCAGCGCGGTGCAGGTGCAGATCACGAAGGTGTCGAGGAACACGCTGAAAGCCTGGACCACGCCCTGGGCGCCTGGGTGCTTCACGGCGGCCACGGCGGCGACGTTCGGCGCACTGCCCAGGCCCGCTTCGTTGGCGAACACGCCACGCTTCACGCCCATGACGATGGCGCTGCCGAGCAGGCCGCCGAAGGCCGGGTCGAGGCCGAAGGCGCTCTTGAAGATGGTTTCCAGCATGGCTGGTACCTGTTCGATCTGGGTGCCGATCACGTACAGGGTCACGCCGATATAGGCCAGGGTCTTGATCGGCACCAGCAGGTCGGACACCGAGGCGATGCGCTTGATGCCGCCGATGAAGGTGATGGCCAGCAGCACCGCCAGGACGATACCGGTGTGTTGCGGGTTGAAGTCAAAGGCGTTCTGCAGCGAGTGGGTCACGGTGTAGGACTGCAGGCCGATGAAGGCGAAGCCGTAGGTGACCAGCAGCAGGATCGAGAACACCACCGCCATGCCTTTGAGCTTCAGGCCGTGCTGGATGTAGTAGGCCGGGCCGCCGCGGTACAGGCCGTCGCCGTCGGCGCGCTTGTAGACCTGGGCCAGGGTGCATTCGAAGAAGCTGCTGGACATGCCGACCAGAGCGGTCACCCACATCCAGAACACTGCACCCGGGCCACCCAGGGTCACGGCGATGCCGACGCCGGCGATATTGCCCGCGCCTACGCGGCCGGCGAGGCTGAGCATCAGTGCCTGGAACGAGCTGAGCTGGCCGGCGCTGCCTTTCAGGCTGTCGCGGAACACTGCGAACATATGGAAGAAGTGGCGCAATTGAACGAAACGCGAGCGGATCGTGAAGTAGCTGCCGAGCCCGACGATGAGCACGATCAGTACTTTCCCTGAGAGGAAGTCGTTGATGACTTCGAGCATGGATTATTCCTCGCTGTTTTTTGTGTAGGCAAAAGCAGAGCAGACGGAAACATTCAGTTACACCGCTGATTGCACGCACGGCAAGGCGGTGGGGCGAGCGTTCGTCCCGGTTCTATATTTCGCGGGTTGTTATTAGTTCGGGTTTCCCGTGGGATGGAGCCTCGTTACCGACGACTGCCCACGTGAAGAGGGGGCGCACTATACCGGTGCGCGGGCTCGCCGTCTGCATATAGCGCGTCGAACTGAGGAACGGCAGGCTGGGCGGGGGCTGAATCGGTTCTTGCAATGACGTACTGCAGCCCTGGCGGACAGGGCTTTGCTCCGGCCCTGGCGGGGTTATTTGCAAGGGCCCGTGGGACCCTCCCGCTCGTCGTATTAAGACCTTTCTTAGCCGTCGATTACAGCAGGAATGCTTCGCGACGCTCCTGGAAATCCTGCAGTTCGCCCCGTTCCAGCAACTGCCGAATCCACGGCCCCAGCAGGTCAAGCGAACTGTCCAGAGGGGTGGGCCGATGCCAGCGCAGCGGCACCTGGGCAAAGCGCTGCTGGTTGGCACTGACCTGTTCCAGGATCTGCCGGTCCTGCTTGAGGATCACCTTGAACAAGGGCTGCAGCACTCCGCGCTTGAGCCAGCCCGGCAGGCGGCCCCGGGCCGTGGCGATGCGCGCGAACAACCGCAGCTCGCCGTCGGCGGCCGGGCTCAGCCAGGCGCTGACCAGCAGGTTGAGCCGGCCCTGGCGGTCGCGGTATTCGATTTCCGCCAGCCCCGGCAGGCGGAAGCGGCCCATGCTGATGCCGCGATTGCCTTCCAACAGCCGCGATATCAGCCCGGACTGGGTGCCTTCTTCGCTGTACAGGGCTTCAACCCCGTCTTCCACTTGATGCACCCAGGCGTGAATCCGCTGGCGCTGGCGGTCGTGGCGAATCCAGCCGGCGTGCACGAAGTGGGTGTGGAAACCGTCGAGGAAGTTCTCCGCGGCGTCCTGCAAGCTGCAGTGCACCTGGTCGGTGATCCAGAAGCAATCCAGCGGCTGGGCCTGTTCGGCGGCGGCCACCGGCGGTGCGGCGGGGCGCTCGGCGGCGAGGCTGGCCCACACCAGGCCCTGGGCCTCGCAGCTGTGCAGGGGTTGCAGCAGGGGTTGGCTGCAACGTTGCTGGGTCTGGCCGGGAAGCTGGCTGCAACGGCCCTGGGGATCGAAGCGCCAGCCGTGGTAGGGGCACTGGATCTGCCCGTCGCGCACCTGTCCGGCGCTCAGTGGCGCGAAGCGATGGGGGCAGCGGTCCGGCAGTACGGCGGGGGCGCCCTGGGCATCGCGAAACAGCACCAGCGGCACGTTGTGCAGGGTGCAGGCCAGGGGCTGCTTGTGCAGTTGCCGGCTCAGGGCCACGGGCCACCAGCCCGAGTGACTGTTCACAGTTTGAGTTTCCTCATCAAAGGCACGCCGATTCGTTGCAGCAGCAAGCCCATCAGTTGCCACACCAGGCGCCGCGACCAGGGCAGGTGGGCGACATGGATCAGGCTGTACTCGATCTCTGGTTCACCGCCCCGCAAGCGCTTGAAGGCGGCGGCGCCGGAGCTGAAGTTGAGCACCTGGCGACGGTCCGCCGCCTCTTGCAGGCACAGCCGGGTCAGTTGCCGATACAGGCCGGCGCGCTGGGGCAGGGCGGTGTCGTAGCCAACGATGGGGGTGCTGATCAGCGCGCTGTTGGCGAACCAGCCCAGGGCGCCGTCGATACGGCCTTCAGCGCTGCGCAGGGCGCGCAGTTCGAGCCAGCCTTCGGCCTGGCCGCGTTGCAGCCATTGGGCACTGTAGTGCGGGTTGAGGCGGCTGTACTTATCCAGGTAGAGCAGGTTGTACAGCTGCTCGATGCGCTGGAAGTCGGCCTCGTTCAACTGGTTGCCGGGCACCACCTTATAGGGGCTGCGGCGTAGCAAGGTGGCGTCCAGACGAGTGTTGTGATGGCGCAGGAAGGCTGATTTTTCACCCTCGCGACCGTCGAACAGGTACACCTGGCGGCTGGGAATCGCCAGGTAACCCAGGGCTTGCAGGCGCATTCGCAGTTCGCGGTTGCTGAAGTCGTTGAGGGAACGGAAGCCGAAGCCATGGTCGGGAAAGGTCCGGCGCAGCAGCTCGGTGATCGCCGGCAAATCCGAGCCATCCCAATCGGCCGGGTACAGGTTGGTGGACAGCAGCCAGTTGTTGACCTGCACCAGCCGGTCGACCTTGGCCGCGCTCAGCAGCCGATCGACGCCCTGGGTCAGCAGCTTCAATGGCCACGCCAGCCAGGGCCGGCGCAAACGCTGGAGTTCTTCCCGGGCGTAGCCGCTGTAGGCGGTCTGCGGCGACACCACGTAGCAGTTATCCACAGGGTGGTGGCCGTGGTTGATGCTCACCGGAAACTGCTGTTGGCCGGTATCCAGCAGCGCCAGGGCGGTGCTGACATTGCCGATCAGCGCGCCACCGGCGCAGCTGTGCACGTAGTGCCGGGCGCGGCTGTCACCGGGTTTCGGGGGGGCAAGAGCCAGTTGCTCGGGCAGCAGCAGTTTCATCGCTGGGAGGCTCCCAGGGGCTGGCCGTTCCACTCGATATCGGCGGTGGAAGCGGCCAGCAAGCCGCAACGACGGCTCAGGGCGCGGCCGATGATTTCCGCCAGGCTCAGCACCTGGGCGGTGAGGGGGCCGCGGTCGCCGTCCTGCACTATCACGTCCCGGGCTTGTTGGTAGTGGTGCCAGAACTCGCGGCTCAAGGCCCGTTGCGGCGCAGCCAGAAGCAGCATGGCCAGGGCGATCATCCGCGGCTCCAGGGTGGCCTGCAGGGGCTCGCCGGCCTGGCTGCCGAGCGCCGCCACCAGTTGCACTCGCTGGTCGTCGAACAGGTGCACGCCGCTGGTGGCCCTGGGGTTGCACTCCAGCACATGGAAGCGGCCTTGCCGGTCTTCGATAAAGTCGAAACCCACCTGCCCGGTGTAGCCGGTGGCCGCACCGAACTGTTCAATAAATGCACGGATCGGCGCCGGGGCGCAGCTGTGGAAGTAGATCCCCGAACCGCGCCCGACCCGGTAGCGCGGCTGGTAGCTGCTGTGGGCCCGCAGTTGGCCGTCCACCAGCACGCTGAAGCTGCAGTATTCCTGGCCAGGGACAAATTGCTGGGCCACCCAGGGCGCAGCGTTGCTGGGCTGGACCTTGGCTAGTTGCGCCGGGCTGGGGCGGATCAGGGTCTGGGAAGCGAAGCGCGAATAGGCCGGTTTGAACACCAGGGCATCGTGCTCGGCGCTCAGTGCTTGCAGTGCTTGCAGTGCTTGCGGGCTGTGCAGCACCTGGGTTGGCGGCGCGGCCACGGCCCAGCCCTGGGTCATGGCGGCGAAATCGCCCTTGTGATGCAGGCGGTGCAGCAAGTCGAAATCACTGGTGAACACCCGGCACAAGGGCCGCAGGCGCTCCAGGCCGTGGGCCAGGTAGAACACCTCTTCACAGGTGGGCAGCAGCAGGTCGATGGCCTGTTGGCGGATCACCCCGGCCAGGGCGTCGATCCAGGCATCCGGGTCGTGGCGGGGTTCCGGCAGGCGCACGAAGTGCTCGGCGGCGCGGCTGAAACGGCTCAGGGGCTGGGCCAGGGAGTCGGCCACGGTGACCGTCCAGCCGGCTTGGCGAAAGGCCCGGGCCCATTCCAGGCAGGCCGGGGCGCGGGCGCCGAGAATCAATACACGCATGGCAGTCCCTCGGGTGGTTGCAGCATCAGCAGGCGGCGTCGCTTGCTTTGCGCGGGTGGCGCTTGCCAGTGGCCGAAGCTCAGGCTGGGCGCTTGCAGCCCTTGTTGTGCGCAGAGTTCGGTGAGGGCCTCGGCCAGGCGTTGGCACAGCCCGTGGTAATCGCCCGGCGTACGCAGGTCGACTTGCCACAACAGGCCGCGCTGCTGGATCTGGTATTCCTCCAGTTCCGCTCCCAGCATCAGCAGGGCGCGGCGCAATACATCGGGGTAGAGCGGCGCCGATTCTGGCGCCTGGAGCCTTGGCAGCCAGAGGATCTCGTCGGCGCGACCTTCCACGGCGGCAATGGCCCGTTCTGCGCGGCCACAGGGGCAAGGCGCCGCGGCCACCCGCAGAATATCGTTCAAGCGATAACGCACGATCAGCTGCGTACGCCGGGAAAAGTCGGTGATGATCGGCTGGAAGCGCGTGCGCTGCGGGTCCAGCCATTGCGGTTCGATATGCAGGTGGCTTTCATTCAAATGCAGGGTGCCGGCCTCGCAGCTGTAGCCAAGAAAGCCTTCGCTGGCCTGATAGATCTGCCGGGGCTTCTGGCCGAAGGCTTGCTGCACCAACTCGGCATCGCTGCTTTCCAGCACCTCGGCCACTGAGAGGATGTGCCGCGGGCGAATCGTCAGTTGCCCGGCCAGGGCCGCCTGGGCTAGCCCCCGCAGCACCGTGGCCGGCGCCACCAGCACATCCGGGTTCTGTTGGTTGAGGCGCTCCAAGGCAGCGGCCAGGCCCAGGGTCAGGTCGTGAAAGGCAAAATCGATGCGGCGGCTGGCCAGGGTGGTGTACAGGCGGCTGTTGGCCCGCAGGAAAAATGCGATCCGCAGTGGCGCCAGCCAGGGGCACAGCAAGCGCGGCAGCAGCGCCCGGGGCAGGGTACGCGCCAGCAGGATGCCGGCCCAGCGCTGGCGCTCCGTGCTGCTGACCAGGAACACGCCCTGGGCCCCGGAGGTACCGCTGGACAGGCCCACGGTGATATCCCCCAGGGTTGGGCTGAAGTCCCGGGAACGCTCCGCTTCAAGGGCCACCGGCAGCACCTGCTCCAGGCTCAGGGCGCGGGTGTTGAAGCCGGCGAAGTCGCTCATCAGGGTGCTTTTGTCCATGATCGGCAAGCGTTGCAAGTCGCTGTTGGCCAAGCCCTTGAAACGCTGGCCATGGGGCATGACCCGGGCCATGAAGTGCGCCAGGCGCCGGGCCTGCCAGGCTTCCAGTCGCTGGCGGTTGCGAAAGCGCAGGGCGTAGCGGCTGAACAGGAAGGCGCCAACGCTGCGCAGGGTGCCCACTAGGCGTTCACTGTTCATGGGTGAATGCCTCCCAGGCCTGGGTGCAATGGGACGGCAGCACCGCCACCGCCGGCTCGCGGCGAATCAACTGCCCCAGGCCCCGGTAGGTGCGCACGTACTGCTTAGCGTCGGCGCTGGCAAACCACAGTGCCGGTGCGGCCGGCAGGCGCTCGGCACGGCAGGCCGGCACCGACCAGCAGGCATCGGCCACCAGGAACGCCGGCCGGCCCTGGGCGTCGGGGATGAACAGGCCCAGCTGGCCGGCGCTGTGCCCCGGCAGCGGCACGCCGATCAGGCTGCCATCGCCGAACAGGTCCAGGCCCTGTTCGAAGGGCGCCATCCAGCCCGGCAGGTCACAGCTGGGGCTGGCCTCGGCCAGGCGCAGGCGGGCGCTGAAGTCGTCCGGCAACAGCCCGGGCAGATGACCGCCCAGTGTGGCGCGCCAACGCTGGCCGCGCAGGCTGTCGAGATGCTGGTAATCGGCCTTGAGGGCGATAAAGCGCGCGTTGGCAAAATCCCGCAGGCCGGCAATATGGTCGGCGTGGAAGTGGGAAATGATCACGTAGCGGATATCCGCCGGGCCGATGCCCAGTTCATGCAACTGCGCCCCCAGTTGCTCCGCCACCGGCAGTTGCACCGGCACTGCAGTGCGGTAGAGGCGTTCGGGCAGGGCGCGGGTGGCCTGGAAGAAGTGCTCGGCGTAGCCGGTGTCGTAGAGCATCCAGCCGTGCTCCGGGTGCTGGATCAGCCCGCACAGTGCCGGAAACTGCACCGGCGCCAGGCGCCCGCCACGGTCGGCCATGCACTCCAGGTGCCGGCACCAGCCGGCCCGGAGGATTTTCAAGCGCAGGCTGCGGCTCATAAGGTTCGCCTCTGCTGGGCCAGCCACCATTGGGCGTGCTGGGCGATGCCCTGTTCCTGGCTGATCACCGGGCGATAGCCCAGCTCGCGCTGGATGGCGCTGATGTCCAGGGTTTGGCTGAAAGCCAGGACGCCTGCGCCGTAGCGGGTGATCAAGGGTTCGGCGCCATTGCCCAGGCGCGCCTTGAGCTCCAGCAGGTGCGCCAGGCCGTGCACCAGGGGCCAGGGCAGGCGACGGGTGCGCAGCGGTAGCTGGAAGTGCTCGGCCATCTGTTGCAGCAGGTCCTTGAAGGCCAGGGGCGTGGCGTTGCTCAGGTTGTACAGGCACAGCGCACGGGGCAGGGGCTGGGTCAGGCCCAGCCACACTGCGTGCACCAGGTTGTCGACGCAGGTCAGGTCCAGTTGCGCCTGGCCGCCACGCATCAGTGGGATCGCCCCGCGCTGCATCACCCGCAACAGGCGTGGCATCAGGGTGGCGTCCCAAGGGCCGAATACTGCCCGGGGACGGAGGATCACACATTCCGGCAACTGGGCCTGCGCCAGCAGGGTTTCGGCCTCGGCCTTGCTGCGGGCGTAGTCATTCACCGGCGGCGGCAGCGGCTGGTCTTCGCGGATGCCCAGGCGATCGCTGAAGTTGAAATACAGGCTGGGGGTGGAGATGTGCACCAGCCGCGCAATGGCGTTTTCCCGGCAGGCGTGGATCACCTCGGCGGTGGAATCGAGGTTGGCCCGGACAAAGGCCTGGGGCGAACCCCAGGGCGAGGACAGCGCCGCGCAATGCACCATGGCCTGGTGGCCCCGGGTGGCTGCGGCCAGGGTTTGCCCGGCCTGCGGGCTGCCATGCTCCAGGGGCAGCCAGCGCACCGGTGCCGGGCTGTGGGCGATGACTTCGGCCGCCGCCGCGGGGTTGCGCCCGCTGAACTGCACCTCGCAACCTTCGGCGGCGAGCTTCCACACCAGATGCCGCCCGATAAAGCCGGTGCCGCCCGTAACCAGGATTTTCATCAGTACTCCAGGATCATGCCGCCGAGGGACAGGCCCGCGCCGGTGCCGATCAACATCAGGGTCTGCCCGCGTTGAATGCGCCCGTCGCGCACGGCGATATCCAGGGCCGTGGGCAGGGACGCCGCCACCTGGTTGCCATGCCGGGCAAAGATATCGATCAGTTTCTCCGGCCCCAGGCTCAAGCGCTTGGCCGCATGCTGCATGGCTTGCTGGCTGGCTTGATGGGGGATCACCCAGTCGATGTGCGCAAGAGTCAGCCCGGCCTGTTGCAGCAGGTCTTGCATCAGCTCCGGCAGGTATTTGGCCGCCAGGCGGAACACCCCCTTGCCCTGCATGGCGAAGCTGGTCAGGGGCTCGAACGGCACCTCGATGCGCCGCGGATGAAAGCGCGAACCGCCGGCAGGAATCTGGCACAGCGCGGCGCCTTCGGCGTAGGTCTTGAGGCGCGAAGCGAGGACCTTCTGGCCGCCGTCCCCAGCCCCCAGCACCACCGCCGCCGCGCCGTCGCCGAAGATGCCGCACACTTCCACCTGCTGCCAGTCCAGGCCGCAGGAGGCGATATCGGCGCACACCAGCAGCACGCGCCGGTAATGCCCGGCCTGGATCGGCCACGACAGGGTATCCAGGGCGGCAATAAAGCCCAGGCAACTGGCGTTGATGTCCATGGCCGGAATGCCCGACTGCCCCAGGCCCAGCTCCCGTTGCAGCAGCGCGGCGTTGCAGGGCATGCCCTGGTCCATGGTGCCGCTGGCGCAGACGATCAGGTCCAACTGCCCAAGCTCCAGGCCTGCCGCCTGCAGGGCCTGGCGCGCGGCGCTGGCGCCGAGGCTGGCGGCCGTGTCCGCAGGAGCGGCGACATGGCGCTGGGTCACGCCGCTGATGCGCTTCACGCTGCCGTTTGCCAGGCCCAGTTGGCGGTCCAGCTCGGCGCTGGTGAGCACCTGCTGTGGCAGGGCGTGGCCGCTGCCGAGGATGGCCAGTGCGCGGGCTGGGTGGGAAGAGGGCGCTGATCTGTGCATGCAAATTCCGTTTGTGGGGCGTCGGGGGCGTTGCGAGGTGCGCTCAGTTGGCTGACGGTGCCACTGGGCATTGGCTGAGAAAGGCTTGCAGCCCTTGTTGGTACGTCTCGACCGGCATCAGGTCACTGTGTTTGGCGATGCGACAGGCCAGGCCTTTGCGCGCCATTTCGGCACTGGCCAGGGCATAACAGTCGGCACTTTCCTGCAGTTGGCTGACCTGCGTCCAGGCCAGGTTGCTTTTGCCGCCACGGGCATTGCTCAGGGTGAAGCCCTGTTCGTCGAAGCTCAGGCTGTAGGCACCCTCGGCAGCCTTGAGCGGTGCCCGCAGCCGGGCGGCGATCAGGCGCTGGTTCAACTCGCGCAAGGGCGCGCGGCGTCGGGCCTGGCGCGCGGCGGCAAGGGCTTGGAGGTGGTTGAGCCAGCGCCCGGAATAGCGCCACCAGAGGGGAATGAAAATCAGCCCGCAAATTACCAGGGCGATGATCTTTTCCGGGGTGAAGCGGCGCTCGGGAACGTACAGCGCCAGGGTGCCGCCGATCAGGCACAGCACGAATAGCAAGGGGCCCAGCAGGCGCTTCTGCCAGCGGGCGACGCCGGCCATGATCCGCGCCTGCTGCCGATCATGTTCGAGCATGGCCTGGGGCAGTTTCTCGGCGAGCCGGGCCTCGGTGTGGGCAGGGGTGATGCTGTAGTGCAATTCCATGGGGGCGCAATCCGAGGTCCGTGTTCGGTGAGGGCGGCAGTTTACCGATTTCCGCAGTGCATATAGCAGCGGCTTGTGCAGGGTTGGCTCAGGCAGGGAACTGCTCTATATGCAGCTGCACCCACTGGTACAGGCGCTCATCGAGTTGCGGACGCTGCTGCTTGAAGCCTTCCTGGCAGCTGTTGAACTGCGGGTCCTGATTGATCCGCATGGCCAGCTCGATGGGGCTTTCGCGCTCGGCATGGGTTGCCCGTAGCTGTTGCTGGCGCTGGTCGGCCAGCTCCAGGCTGTGTGCCAGGGCCTCCAGTTGCAGGTGCCTGAGCTGGGCGATGGCCTGGGGCAGGTGAAAGTGCAGGGCGCTGTCGAAGCCTTCCCAGCCTTCGTAGGCCAGCCACTCGTGGAGCACCATGAAGCAGCGCGGTGCTGGCGCCAGCTGTTGCAGGCGTTCGAAATCCAGCCAGTACTGGCGTGGCAGCTGCTCGGCGGTTTCGATGGCCTGGGCGATCAGGTCCAGGGCCTGGCCCGGGTTCCGGTGATGCTGGCGCAGAATGCGCTGGGTCAGGGTGAAGCGCGCTTCTTCTATAGCCTGCAGGGCGCGGCTCAGGTCGTAGCCGGCGTTGTGCAACTGTTCCCGGGCGTGCTCGGGTGGCAGGCCGGATTTATCCGCCAGCACTTGCGTCAGTTCGGTTTTGTAGAGCTCGGCAGCCTGCTGCGGATCACCTGCGCAGCGTTCCAGCAGCGCCTGGGCGTGGCGCAGGCCAATGGGGATCAGGGTACGCAGGTGTTGCAGGGCCTGGGTGTGCGTCGGGTCCATCGACTGGGGTGCCTCGGGGGTGGCTGGCGGTTGGGGGGCGATTATCCACCGATGCAGTAGCCAAGACCGAGCGTTTTATAGGTGGCGAGGGAGCTTGCTCCCGCTGGGTCGCGCAGCGGCCCCAAAAATGGGACTGCTGCGCCCGGGAGCGTCGGCCGGCCCCACGGGAGCAAGCTCCCTCGCCACAGGGGTCTCCCGTCAGGTCAGGGGCCCGGGCGGGCTCCGTCGAGCAGGGCGTCCACCACGGCGCGGGCCATTTCCACGGAATGCACCATGGACCAGATCAGCCCGCGTTCGATGCCGCTGGCGTGTTCGGTGATTTCATCGGACACCTCCTCGGCGCATTTGAGCAGCAGCGAGACGTGCATCAGCGCGTCTTCGGCATTCACCTGAGGTTGTACGGCGAACAGTGCATTGCCCTGGGCGTCGCGCAGGCCAAAGGGGCGGTGGCGGGTGCCGTGCAGGGCGGCCAGCAGGTTGGCGTTGGCGTGGTCCAGTTCCGGGTCGCGGCGCGGACGATCGGTTTGGAACGGTGGATCGGGGACGAGCTTTTTCATGAGACTGGTTCCTTTAGCGTTTAAGAAACCGCCGGATCTCACTTCCACATGAGAGGGTGGCAGCCGTGCGCAGGTGTGGAAGACCGGGCTAAAGGAACCGGCGCACCCGAGGGTGCCCTACGCACAGCCGCCATAAATCGAGTTCACCCGAGCCGTATCGGCAAGGGTGTTCGAGTGAGACGACTGCACGTCCTCTATCCCAGACTTCCACATCCGGGCCGCTGATTTTGCAGCGACCCAGGGAGACTGCCTGATGGATCCAAGGGGTACAAGGCGCTCAAAGGCGTTAGGGATTCTCTCGGATTTACCCTACAAAACAAAGAGACTCTGCTTCGCCGCGGGGCGGCATCGCCTTACAAATCCGCGCTTTTCTCCAGGCAAATAACGGCACTCCGGTCGAGCAAATGAGCAGAGAAATGATTTGATATTTAATGAAATCAGGATTCGATGTTCGGTCTATATTTGGGCTGAATATAGTGTAGGGTTCCAACCGGCAGGATGATTGCGATCTTGCATATTCAGCGTCAGGAATCCTGAGCGGCGAAGTCGCACAGGATCAGTTCGTAGCAGGGCGGCGAGCAAGCCGCCAATTGTAGGAGGTTTCACTCATGCGAGTTGAAACGGTCAGCTTTTTAAAACGACACGCATCCGACCTGCCTTTAGAGGAGCCAATGGTCGTCACGCAAAACGGTGTGCCTGTTTACGTTGTCGAGTCTTACGTGGAGCGTAAGCGTCGCGACGAGGCAGTGGCGTTGGTGAAATTGCTCGCAGTCAGTTCGCGCGAGTACGCCCAAGGCAAGCATTGTTCGACTGATGAGCTGAAGGCCCGCTTGAGCAGGAGGTTTGCCCACAAATAAAAAGGGTGGGTTAGATGTCGACTCTGACAATCCGCTACACCGAAATCGCACAGCAAAGCATCGAAGACCAGATTGTGCATCTGGCCGACTATAGCGACCTTAAGTCCGCCTTTGAGCGGCTGGACGCTGTGATTGACGCTCTTCAGGACAAGCTCTTGTCCGCCCCGTTAGGCTACCCCGTCAGCCCTCAAGCAAGCGACCTGGGCATCCTGCATTACCGTGAGCTCAACACCGATGGATACCGGGTGTTCTACGAAATCGTAGACGCGGATCAGGCGATCGTGATTGGGCTGGTGCTGCGGGATAAGCAAAGCGTCGAGCAGGCACTTGTTCGTTACTGTCTGCTGCATATCGATTAACGATTGTTAATGAGTCTTCCGATCTGGACGCGTTCGCCGGCGCTGAAAAACAGGCGGTCTTGTTTCTGGGTTCCCGGGACTCCGTGAGGAGGCAAAAAAGGTTCTTCACGGATTACCGGGAAAGACGCTCTTGATCTTCATAAAAAAGAATTCGCTATCCCGGTAACCGTACGCCATCCGTTTGATGACCTTTATTCGATTGTTTATCCCTTCCAGTTGC